>JBJOLT010000095.1:0-40093 GCA_046045415.1 Chloroflexota bacterium
GACCATCGTCGCGAGCCAGTTGAACATCTTCACGCCGGTGGGGACGGCGATGAGGAACGTCATCAGGCTGAAGAAGGGCAGGTAGACCGCGCCCGTGGTGAACATGTGGTGCGCCCAGACGCTGAAGCCGAGCGCGCCGATCGCCGCGGTCGCGAAGACGAAGGCCTTGTAGCCGAAGAGCGGCTTCCGGCTGAAGACCGGGAGGACCTCGCTGATGATCCCCATCGCCGGCAGGATCATGATGTAGACCGCCGGGTGCGAGTAGAACCAGAAGACGTTCTGCCAGAGGACGGCGTTCCCGCCGACCGCCGGGTCGAAGAAGCTCCCGCCGTAGTTCCGGTCGATGAAGAGCATGACGAGCGCGCTCGCGAGGACCGGCGTCGCGAGGAGGACGAGGACGCTCGTGACGAGCATCGTCCACGTCATGAGCGGGAGCCGGAACATCGTCATCCCCGGCGCGCGCATCTTGAAGATCGTGACGAGGAAGTTGATCGCGCCGAGGATGGAGCTCGTCCCGATGAGGATGACCGCGAGGATCCACAGGTCCTGGCCGAGGCCGCTGTACTCCCGTTGCGCGAGCGGGGAGTAGCTCGTCCAGCCGTTCGCCGCCGCGCCTCCCGAGACGAGGAAGCCGGAGCCCATGAGGATCCCGCCGAGCGGGAGCATCCAGAAGCTGAGGGCGTTGATCCGCGGGAAGGCCATGTCCGGCGCGCCGATCTGGAGCGGGACGACGTAGTTGCCGAAGCCGGCGAGCATCGGGATGACGAAGAGGAAGAGCATGAACGAGGCGTGCATCGTGAAGAGCTGGTTGTAGACGCCTTCCTTGAAGAACTGGATCCCCGGGGCCGCGAGCTCGCTCCGCACGCCGAGGGCGAGGAGGCCGCCGAGGAAGAAGAAGATGAACGAGTTGATGACGTAGAGGATCCCGATCTTCTTGTGGTCCGTCGTCGTCAGCCACTCGTAGAGGCCCGACCGGACGGCGGGGATCGCGGGCCTCAGGGCAGTCGTCGCCATCGGTGCTCCTCTACTCGACCGTGAGGGTGCCGGCCATGTTCGGGTGGACCTTGCAGTTGAAGTAGTAGCTCCCGGCGGGCAGGGCGGGGACCTGGTAGACCCGCGTCTCGACGCCGTTGAAGATCTCGCCGTCGAAGAGGATCGGCGCGGTCGCGTCGGCGCCGTCGTAGATGACGACGTTGTGCGGCGTCGCCGGATCGTTGTTCTCGAAGCGGATCGAGAACGGGGTGTCGGCCGGGGCGGTGACGGCGGTCGTCGTGAAGAGGATCCCCTCCGCGACGATCGCGAGCTCCGGGCCCGCGACGGCGCCCTCGGACGGGGCGGGGGTGGGCGTCGCCGCCGCCTTCTCGATCTGCGCGGCGACCCACGCGTCGTACTCGGCCCTCGGGAGCGCCTTCACGGCGAACAGCATCGAGCCGTGGTACTCGCCGCAGAGGTGGGCGCACTGGCCGCGGAACGTCTGCCCCGCGTGCTGCTCGTCGATCGTGAAGTCGAACCAGTTCTCCCGGCCCGGGATGACGTCGCGCTTGAAGAGGAACTGGGGGACGTAGAACGAGTGGATGACGTCCGGGCTGCGGAGCGTCAGGTGGACGGGGATCCCGACCGGCACCGGCATCTCCGGGGCGATCTGCTCGAAGAGGACGTTCCCCGCGTCGTCGAGGTACTGGAACGTCCACTGGTAGCGGGCCGCGGTCGCCCGGATGTTCGCCTGCTCCGGCTCGGTCGCGCGCGCCTCGACGACGTTGAGGACCTGCCAGGAGAGGACGAAGAGGACCGCGACGATCAGCGTCGGGATCGCGGTCCAGACGATCTCCAGCCTCAGGTTCCCGTGGATCTGCGGCGGGAGCGCCGTGTCGGTCGGCTTCCGCCGGTAGCGGAGGACCGTGTAGATGATCAGGCCCTCGACGAGGAAGAAGATCGCCGCGGCGATGTAGAAGACGATGTCGTAGAGCTCTCGGGTCCGCTCGCCGGTCGGGGTGATCGCGTCCGGCGGGAAGAAGGAGTCCACCGCCTGGCAGGCGCCGACGGTCAGGGCGACGAGCACGAGGGCGGCGAGGGCGGCCAGCTGCGAGGGCGTCACCCTGGGCTTCGGCATCTGATTCCTCGACTCCGTACCCCGGCCCACCCGGCGGGGCCTTCGCGATCGACCGGACACTGCGATGTCGGCCGGGATCGCGGGCCGAACGCGCGCCATCATACCCGAGCCTCCGGCCGTGCGGCAGCCCCGTTCTCGCGAGGCGGATCCACGGGTCGCGTCCCGGCCGGGGCCGCCGTTTCGTGCCACGATGCCGTCGAGCACCGATGCCGCATCGACCGACCGCCCCCGAGCACGAGCGGGCCACCCGCCGACCCGGCCGCGCGACCGCGCGCCCGCCGCACCGCGCGCTCGTCCGTGCGTCCTCCGCCCCGACGGCGGTGACCGCGACGGCGGTGACCGCGACGGCCGCGGCGACCGTCGCCGCCCTTGCCGGCCCCTTCGCGCGGTCGGCCCTCGCCCACGGTCCGGCGATCCCGCCGGAGCCGACCGCCGGCTCGCTCCTCCTCGGCTGGACGATCCCGCCGACCGTCGCCGTGCCGCTCGTCGCCGGACTCGTCGGCTACCTGCTCCTCGTTCGCCGCGTCGACGCGGCCCACCCGGACCGGCCGGTCCCGCGCTCGCAGGTCGCGGCCTTCGTCGGCGGGCTCGCCGCGATCGCCGTCGCGCTCATGTCCGGGATCGAGGCCTACGACACGACGCTCTTCTCCGTCCACATGGTCCAGCACCTCCTCCTCGCCTTCGTCGCCGCCCCGCTCCTCGCGCTCAGCGCCCCCGTCACGCTCCTGCTCCGGGCCGCGAGCCCGGCCGTCCGCACCCGTGCGATCCTCCCGCTCCTCCACTCGCGGCCGCTCCGGCTCCTCGCCCACCCGGTCGTCGCCTGGCTCCTCTTCGCCGGCGTGATGTGGGGGAGCCACTTCTCGCCGCTCTTCGACGCCGCGCTGGAGGACCCGCTCGTCCACGACCTCGAGCACGCGCTCTTCCTCGGGTCGGCGCTCCTCTTCTGGTGGCCGGCGGTCGGGCGCGACCCCGTCCCGTGGCGGATGCGGCCGCCGGCCCGGGTCGCGTACCTCCTCCTCCAGATGCCCCAGAACACCTTCCTCTCGGTCTCGATCCTCTGGGCGACGACGCCGCTCTACCCGCACTACGCGACGCTCGGGCGGACGTGGGGGCCGAGCGTCCTCGAGGACCAGCAGCTCGCCGGCGCCCTCATGTGGCTCGTCGGGGATGCCGCCTTCCTCGTCGCCGGGCTCGGCGTCCTCGCCGCGTGGCTCCGGTCGGAGGAGCGGGACGCGCCGCGCCGCGAGGCGCAGGTGGACCGCGAGCGGGCGGCGATCCGCGAGCGCGAGCGACGACTCGCCGAGCGACTGGCAGCCGAGCGGCTGGCGTCGGAGCGGCTCGCGGCCGAGCGACGGGCGGCCGAGGGTCCGTCGGCCGGGTCGGCACCCTCATCGCCGGACCCCGGGGAGCCCGCGACCGCGGCGGACCCCGGGGAGCCCGCGGCCCGGCCTCAGTCCGGGAGCGGCGCCTCGAGGTAGGCGCGGTAGCGCTCCGGGTCCACGTTCCCGCCGCTCACGACGGCGACGACCGGCCCGGCGGCACGGTCGAGGCCGGCTTCGACCGCGTGCCAGCGGAGCGCCGCGACCGTCAGCGCACCGGACGGCTCGACGACGAGCCGTGATTCCTCGGCGGCGAGCCGGATCGCGGCCGCGATCTCCGCCTCGCTCACGGTGACGACCGCGTCCATCAGCGCCCGGAGGTGGGCGAAGTTCCGCCGGCCGATCCGCTGGGTCCTGGTCCCGTCCGCGATCGTCCGCCCCACCGCCTCGGCCGGCCACTCGACGATCTCGCCCCGCGCGAGCGACTCCTGGGCGTCCGCCGCGAGCTCGGGCTCCACCCCGACGATCCGGGCAGACGGCCGGAGCGCGCGGACGGCGGCCGCGACGCCGCTCGCCAGGCCACCGCCGCCGATCGGGACGAGGACGCCCGCGAGGTCGGGGAGCGCCTCGGCGATCTCCAGCCCGCACGTCCCCTGCCCGGCGATGATCCGCTCGTCGTCGTACGGCGGGATCACCGCGAGCCCCCGCTCGGCGGCGATCCGCTCCGCGACGACCCGCCGCTCGTCGCTCGACGGCCCGACGACGACGATCTCGGCACCGTCGGCCGCGACGCGGCGGACCTTCACCTCGGGGGCATCCGACGGCATGACGATCACCGCGGGGATGCCGAAGAGGCGGGCCGCCCGGGCGACCCCCTGCGCGTGGTTCCCGCTCGAGTACGTGATGACGCCCCGGCGCCGCTCCGCATCGTCGAGCGAGGCGACCGCGACGTACGCGCCCCGGATCTTGAACGCGCCGATCGGCTGGAGCGACTCGGCCTTGAGGAAGCGACGCTCCTCGGGCGGGCCGAACGGGACGAGCGGCGTGACGGCGGCGATCCCGCAGAGCGTCGCGGCGGCCTCGCGGATCCGCTCGATCGTGACGAGCGGCGCACCTGCGCCCGCATTCGCGCCCTCCCCGGTCGCGCCCGCATTCGCGCCCGCGCTCGCGCCGGGGCTCACCGGGCGATCCGGTCCTCGATCGACTGGCACGAGATGCAGAAGGCCGCCCACGGGAGCGCCTCGAGCCGGGCCGGCGCGATCGGCTGACCGCAGCGGCGGCAGCGGCCCCAGCTCCCGTCGTCGATCCGCTCGAGCGCCTCCATGACGAGCGCGAGCTGCGTCTGCGCCCGCTCGCGGAGCGCGAGGTCGCGCTGCTGCTCGAAGACGTGCGTCGCGGCCGCCGCCTGCGAGCCGTACGTCATCTGGCCCGGGCCCTCGATCTCGACGGAGAGCTCCGCCCGGAGCCGGTCCCGCTCGGCCTCGAGCGCGGTCCGTGCGGCGGCGATCGCGGCGGCGTCCATCGGCTGATGCTACTCGACTCCCGGCGGGCTCGCGGCCCCGGGTCTATCCTCGGGCCGGTCACGGCGCGAGGCTGCGCCGGCCGATGACGTGGAGGACGAGGAGTCGTGGCGATCGCGATCGACCCGGTCTGCGGCATGGAGGTCGAGACCGTCGGGGCGCAACTGACGCTCGAGCACGAGGGGACCACCTACTACTTCTGCGGGAAGGGGTGCCTCCTCGAGTTCAGGGACGACCCCGGGAAGTACCTCGATCCGAACTACGTCCCCGAGGGGATGTAGCCCGCCGCCTCAGCGCGTCGTCGAGAGGGTCCCGTCCGCGCTGATCCGCTGCGCGAGGTAGACCGGGATCACCGAGAGGAGGATCGCGACGAGGCCCGCGACGTTCACGAGCGGGACCTGGTTCGCGAGGCGGAAGCTCTGGAAGATCCAGATCGGGAGCGTCTGGAGCCCGCCCGCCGTGAAGATCGTGACGATCACCTCGTCGAAGGAGAGGGCGAAGGCGAGCAGGCCGCCGGCGAGGAGCGACGAGCGGAGCTGCGGGAAGGTGACGAGCCGGAAGGTCGTCCACGTGTCCGCCCCCAGGTCGGCCGACGCCTCCTCGAGCGTGCTCCCGGTCCGCCGGAGCCGCGCGATCGCGTTGTTGTAGACGATGACGATGCAGAAGGTCGCGTGGCCGACGACGATCGAGAACCAGCCGAGGTCCAAGCCGAGCTGCGCGAAGGTCCGGCTGAGCGCCATCCCCGTGACGATCCCGGGGAGCGCGATCGGGAAGATCACGAGGAACGAGATCGTCTCCCGCCCGAAGAAGCGGTAGCGGGCGACCGCGATCGCGGCGAGCGTCCCGAGGACGAGCGCGAGGACCGTCGCGCCGAGGGCGACCGTCACCGACGTGAGG
The DNA here is from genome assembly GCA_046045415.1 of Chloroflexota bacterium. Taxonomy (GTDB): domain Bacteria; phylum Chloroflexota; class Limnocylindria; order Limnocylindrales; family CSP1-4; genus DASVZT01. Next base: position 5,847 of record JBJOLT010000095.1, read on the forward strand.
AACGCCTCCCGGAGCCCGGTGTTCTCGAAGGCGACCCCCCACCACTTCAGGGTGAAGCCCGACGGCGGCCACGCGGGCGTCACCGCCTCGTTCAGCGAGTAGACGACGATCAGCCCGATCGGGATGTAGATGACGACGAGCGTGACGATCGTCGCGAGGCGGAGGAGCGCGCGCGCGACCGGGCCGACCGTCATCAGAGCGACTCGAAGGCGCCGAGTCGCCGCGCGACGAGGAGGTAGACGAGGATGATCCCGAGCGGGAGTGCGGTGAGCGCCGCCGCGAGCGGGAAGTTCCCCGAGCCGAAGTTCAGGTAGATCGCGTTCCCGATGAAGACGGTGGTCGACACCTGCGTCGGGACGATGTAGTCGCCGAGCGTGAGCGAGAAGGTGAAGATCGAGCCGGCGACGACGGCGGGGAGCGTGAGCGGGAGGATCACCCGCCGGAAGGTCCCCCAGCTCCGGGCGCCGAGGTCGGCCGAGGCCTCGAGGAGCGAGGCGGGGATCCGCTCCATCCCGGCATGGACGGGGAGGACCATGTACGGGAGCCAGAGGTAGACGAAGACGAGCCAGACCCCGATCTCGCCGTAGCCCGGGCCGCGGAGCCCGAGCGGCTCGAGGAGGACGTTGAGGATCCCCTCCTCGGCGAGGATCACGCGCCACGCGTAGATCTTCACGAGGTAGCTCGCCCAGAGCGGCATGAGGATCGCGACGACGAGGAGCGCCTTCGTCCTCGGCGAGGCGATCCGCGCCATGTAGTAGGCGATCGGGAACGCGATGACCGCGCACGTGAGCGTGACGAGCGCGGCGATGACGACCGTCCGGGCGGCGATCGTCGGGTAGGGGTCGCCGAGCAGCTCGGCGAAGTTCGCGGCCGTCGGCTCGTAGATCGTCGCCCCGGTGAACGCATCGCGGGTCCAGAAGGCGTTCAGGAGCAGGATGAGGAGCGAGCCGAGGTAGACGATCCCGAGCCAGGCGACCGGGGAGGCGAGGAGCGCGCCGAGCCGCGCCCGGGGGTGGACGTGGAGCCACGCCGCCGCGCGACGGGCGCGCGATGCGGGCGGCCTCGAGGTCTCGACGGCGCCGGTCATCGGGTCGGTCGGGTGGGTCGTCGGGTCGCGTGGTGCGGGACGGCGGCCGGGGCCGTGGGCCCCGGCCGCCGTCGGTCGCCGCTCCCTAGGAGCCGCGGATCTCGGTCCAGGCCTTCACCCAGGCGGCGAAGTCCTTGCACTTGACGTCCGTCCGGCCGTCGAGGCACTTCTCCGTCGGGGTCGTCCAGTACCAGACGTCCTTCCAGTAGTCGGTCTCTTCCGCGTGGAAGATCTTGCAGTGGTCGGGGTTCGACGCGAGCGCGCACGACTTCGAGTTGCCGGGCGCCTCGCCGAAGTACTCGGCGATCTGGATGTTCACCGGCGCCGAGGTGATGTGGTTGACGAAGCGGTAGGCGCAGTTCGGGCTCTTCGTCTTCGAGTTGATCATCCAGGTGTCGGACCAGCCGGTCGCGCCCTCGACGGGCTTGACCACCTCGACCGGGACGCCCTCGCCCTGGAGGACGTTCGCGATCACCTGCCACGTCGTGCCGATCGTCGTGTTGCCGTTCGTGAACGACGTGATCTGCTTCGTGTAGTCGCCCCAGTACTCGCCGACCGCCGGCTTCTGCTTCTTCAGCAGGTCGACCGCCGCCGCGAACTGGGTGTCGTCGAGCGAGTACGGGTTCTTGATGCCGAGCTCAGGGTTCGTCGTCATGAGGACGACGGCCGCGTCGGCGATGTAGATCGGCGCGTCGTAGACCGAGTACTTCCCGGCGTACGGGCCGTTCGGGTCGAACATCTCGGTCCACGAGGTCGGGGCCGGGGTCACCTGGTCGGTCCGCCACATGAGGACGTTCGCGCCGCGGCCGTGCGGGACGCCGTAGTTGACGCCGTCGACCGTGTTGTAGTCCTTGTTCTTGAGGTCCTCGAAGATCTCGGCGTAGCTCGGGATCAGGTCGACGTTCACCGGCTGGACGAAGCCGCCCGCGACGAGGCGGAGGCTCGCGTCACCCGAGGCCGAGATGACGTCGTACTCCTCCGGGTTCGTCTGGAAGAGGGTGAACGCCTCGTCCGAGGTCCCGAAGGTCTGGACCGTGACCTGGCAGCCGGTCTCCTCCTCGAAGGAGCTGACCCAGTCGACGTCGGGGCTCGTGGTCCCGTCCTCGACGTAGCCCGGCCACGCGAGGACCTTCACGGCCCCCTCGTTCTCGCCAAGCTCCGTGATCGCCGTCGAGCCGCCTCCGCCGCCCGAGCCGCTGCAGGCGCTCGCCACGAGCGCCGTGGTCGCGACGAGTGCGACCAGCCTCCGCTTCCGCATCCGGTTCCCTCCTACGCGAGCACCCGCCCGTCGGCGACGGGCAGGCAATGCTGCCGTTTCCACACGAGCCGGACCGGCCGGCCCTCCTGCGCGAGCGCCTCCGTCGAGGAGGTCGCCAGATTCTGCTGGGTGACGACGAGCTCGGCGCCGGCGTCGAGCGCGACGAGATAGCGGGTGTCCGGGCCGAGGTAGACGACCTCCCGGATCCGCCCGAGCGCGGACGACTCGTCGGCGCCCGGGGTCTCGCCGGGCTCCGCGAGCCGGATCTTCTCCGGGCGGACGGTGAACGTACCGTCGTCGCCGACGATCGCCCGGGCGACCCCACCGCTCAGGAGGTTCGACGTCCCGACGAAGCCGGCGACGAAGCTCGTCGCGGGCCGCTCGTAGACCTCCGCCGGGCTCCCGACCTGCTCGATCACCCCCCGGCTGAAGACCGCGAGGCGATCGCTCATCGAGAGCGCCTCCTCCTGGTCGTGCGTCACGTAGACGAAGGTGATCCCGAGCGAGCGCTGGAGCTCCTTCAGCTCGATCTGCATCTCCTGGCGGAGCTTCAGGTCGAGGGCGCCGAGCGGCTCGTCGAGGAGGAGGACCCGCGGCCGGTTGACGATCGCGCGGGCGAGCGCGACCCGCTGGCGCTGGCCGCCGGAGAGCTGGCTCGGCTTCCGCGCCTCGTAGCCCTCGAGCCGGACGAGACGGAGCGCCTCCGCGACCCGCGTCGTCCGTTCCGCCTTCGGCACCTTCCGCACGACGAGGCCGTAGGCGACGTTCTCGCCGACGCTCATGTGGGGGAAGAGCGCGTAGTCCTGGAAGACGGTGTTCACGTCGCGCTCGAACGGGGGGATCGTCGTGACGTCCGCGCCGTGGAGGAGGATCCGGCCGGCGGTCGGGAGCTCGAACCCGGCGATCATCCGGAGCGTCGTCGTCTTGCCCGAGCCGGACGGGCCGAGCATCGAGAAGAACTCGCCCTCGCGTATCTCGAGGTCGATCCCGGCGACCGCCTCCACCTCGCCGTACCGCTTCGCGACGGCCTCGAGCCGGACGGCGGGGAGCGGCGCGCTGTCGGCCCCCTTCGTCGTGCCCTCCACCCGTCTCCCTCGCCCGTGGCCCGACGCGCGCGCACCATGGGACGAGTCGCTGCGCCGCCGTGCCGTCGGGCGGACGATGCGGCGCGGCACGCTCGGTGTCAAGGCCCTTCGCCGGGCAGGGCCGGGGTCGCGGCAGGGGCCGGGTTGCGGCGGCCTGCGCACCCGCCCGCCCCGCCCCGCGCGCCGCGCGCCGCGCGCCGCAGGCGCCGCGCCGCCCGCCCGCGGCGCCGTCCCGCGCACCCACCCGCCGCCCCGTGTTGCGTCGGGCGCAACCAAGCCGGTACGCGCTCCCCTCCGTCTCGCGGTTGTTGCATCGGGCGCAACGCACACTGCACGGAAGGGTCGCCGTCCCGCGGTCGTTGCGTCGAGCGCAACGCGCATGGCACGCGCGGCTCGGCGTGTCGCGTTCGTTGCATCGGGCGCAACGCGCGTTGCACGGAAGGGTCCCCGTACCGCCTTGGTTGCGTCGGGCGCAACGCGCTTCGGCGACGTGGCCCCCGGGATGCCGCGCCGCCCGCCCGATCCGGCATGCGCCGGTAGACTCGGCCCCGATGCGCCGAACCGGTCGCCGCCCCACGGCCGCTCGCCCCACGGCCGCTCGCCCCACGCGCCTCGGTCCGCGCCTCGCCCTGCGTCTCGCCACGCGCCTCACGCGCCTCGCGCCGCGCCCGGCCCGGCGCCTCGCCCGGTACATGACCCCGCTCCTCGCCGGGCTCGCGGTCTCCGCCTGCGTCGGTTCCGCGCCCGGGCCGACCCCACCGCCGATCGCCGGCACGCCGGATCGGCCGCGGGAGATCGCGATCGTCGCGAAGGACTACCGGTTCCTCCCCGAGGCGGTCGAGGTCGTTCCCGGCGAGACGCTCGTCATCCACGTGGTGAACGGCGGCCTCGCGCTCCACGAGGTCGTGATCGGCGACATGGCCGTCCAGGATGCGTGGGAGCGGGCGGAGGCGGCGACGGTCGGTGCCCCGCCGGGACCCACGCCGCCCGTCGTCGTCCCGCCGGAGCTCGCGGGGGTCCGCGCGGTCGTCGGGTCGGGGGAGCGGGTCGACCTGCTCTGGACGGTCCCCGCCGACCCGGCCGAGGTGGCGCGCCTCATCGTCGGCTGCCACATCCCCGGCCACTGGGCGAAGGGGATGCAGGTCCCGGTCGTCGTGGCGGCGGGAGGCTGAACCCGATCCCGGCGCGTTCGGTGGCGTCGGATCGTCGCGAGGCCCGGCCACGGGGCGCATCCGCGTGGCGGCCGCGGTGATACCCTCTCGACGGCCGCCGGGCCGAACGGCGGTCCGCGACCAGGCGGCGCCGCAGGAGAGGACGAAATGGCCTACGTCATCACCGAGCCGTGCATCGACGTGATGGATCAGTCGTGCGTCGCTGTCTGCCCGGTCGACTGCATCCACTCCGATCCGGGGACCGACCGGATGCTCTACATCGACCCGAACGAGTGCATCGACTGCGGGGCGTGCGAGCCGGAGTGCCCGGTGAGCGCGATCTTCCCCGAGGAGTCGGTGCCGGCCGCCTCGGCCTCCTTCACGAAGGTCAACGCGACCTGGTATTCGGACAAGGCCGCGGCGCGCGCCGACGTCGAGCGGCTCAAGCCGCGCTGACAATCCGCCTCGGGCGGCGCGCCCGGGCGACCGCCGACGATCCCGCGGCCCCTCGCCGGACGGTTATCCGGACCCCGGGCCGAACGCCCCGGCCGACGCCGTCCCGGAGGCCGCCCGCATCCGCCTCGCCGCGGTCCCGCGGCGTCGTCGGACGATGAGCCATCGACCGCGGTTCGACTGCCTCTGGTGCGGCGCACAGCACGCGCCACGGAGCCCCGCCGACCTCGAGGGCTGGGCGCAGCTCTGTCCCGACTGCCTCGGGCGCGCGGGCGACAACGCGTTCCTTCGCAGGCGGCTTCGCGCGGCGCTCGTCGAGCGCGCCGCCGCCACCGAGCCGCCCCGCGCCGCCGCCACCGAGCCGCCCGACGAACCCGGCGCCCACGGCTGAGCGGCCTCGGCCCCCGCGTATACTCCCGCCGATGTCGTCCCTCGCTCGCCGCACCATCGCGACGATCGGCTCCGGCGTGATGGCGGAGTCGATGATCGCCGGCCTTCTCCGCGGTGCCCACATCGGCCCCGACCGCGTGATCGCGAGCCACCCCCGGGCGGACCGGCGCGAGCAGCTCGCCGCGACCCACGGGATCCGGACGACCGCGAGCAACGGCGAGGCCGCCGCGGCCGCCGACATCGTCATCCTCGCGGTGAAGCCGCAGATGCTCGCCCGCGTGGGCCGCGAGCTCCGGCCGCACCTCCGCCCCGAGCAGCTCGTCATCTCGATCGTCGCGGGCCCGACGACGGGCGCCCTCGTCGCGGCGCTCGAGCACCGGCGCGTCGTCCGCGCGATGCCGAACACGCCGGCGCAGATCGGTCGGGGGATGACCGTCTGGTACGCGACCCCGGAGACGACCGCCGAGCAGCGCGACGAGACGAGCACGATCCTCCGGGCGCTCGGGAGCGAGCTCCAGGTCGAGGACGAGAAGCTCGTCGCGATGGCGACCGCGGTGAGCGGGACCGGGCCCGCGTACGTCTTCCTCGTCATGGAGGCGCTGATCGACGCCGCCGTCCACCTCGGCTTCCCGCGCCACCAGGCGCACGACCTCGTCGTCGAGACGCTCGAGGGGACCGCGGCGTTCGCCCGGACCGCCGGGACCCACCCCGCCGTCCTCCGGAACATGGTCACGTCGCCCGGCGGGACGAGCGCGGCGGCGATCCACGAGCTCGAGTCGGGACGGCTTCGGACCGTCCTCTCCGAGGCCGTCTGGGCCGCCTACCGACGGACGCTCGAGCTCGGCGACGAGCTTGAGGCGAGCCTCGCCGACGAGAAGTCGGCGCGACGGCCCCGCGGAGCGCGGGGCGGCGCCGGGTGACGGAGCGATGAGCGGCGATCCGCTCGCCGAGATCCTCACGATCGAGCGGATCGTGGCGGTCGATCCGCCGCGGGAGCCCCGACTCGACCCGAGGGAACGGCGGATCGCGTACACGGCCGAGGTCGCCGGGACCCGCCAGCTCTTCGTCCGCTCCCTCCGCGGCACCGGTCCGGCCGTCCAGGTCACCGCCGGCGAGAAGGCGGTCTCGGATCCCTCCTGGTCGCCGGACGGTCGGCGGCTCGCCTTCGTCCGCGACGGGATCTGGGTCGTCGACGCCGACGGCTCGCGCGAGGTCCGGGTCGCGACGCACCCTGCCGGCGACAGCTCCCCCGCCTGGTCGCCGGACGGGCAGACGATCTCCTTCGTCTCGCGGCGGCGCGGCTGGTCGCAGCTCTGGCTCGTCGACGCCCCGGTCCCGCGCCGTGGGCGGCCGCGGAAGGACCGCCAGGACCCGCTCCCGCGCCCGCTCACCCCGTCCGGGGTCGACGTCCGCGAGCATGCGTGGGCGCCGGACGGCCGCTCGATCGCGATCGGCTCGTGGGCCGAGGGGGGGACGCGTTCGGCCATCTCGATCGTCGCCCTCGACGGGACCGTGACGCCGATCGCCGCCGAGGAAGGGGCGTGGGAGGGCGGGGTCGGGTGGCATCCCGACGGCTCGCTCGTCCTCGTCTCGGACGCGAGCGGGTGGTTCCAGGTCGTCCGCGCGAGCCGCGACGGCAAGGAGCGGACCCTCCTCACGTCGGGCGAGCGGGACCACGGCCTCCCCGACGGCAACGGGAGCTTCGGCGTCGCGCCCCTCGTCTCGCCCGACGGGAGCCACGTCACCCATCCCGAGATCCACGACGGCTGCTGCGACCTGATGGTCGTCGCGACCGCGGGCGGGACGGCGAAGCGCGGCCGCGGGCGACCGCCGAAGGTCCCGAAGCCCGCCCCGGCTGCGGGCGGGAGCCGCAAGGTGAACCCGTGGGACGGCGTCTGGCGGGCCGTCGGCTGGCTCGCGGACGGGAGGACGCTCCTCGCGATCGGGGAGAGCGACACCCGCCCGCAGGATCTCTGGCTCCTCCCGGTCCCCGACCTCGCGGACCCGCGGGACCGGCCGCGCCAGCTGACCGATTCGCTCCCGGCGGTCCTCCGGCCCGCGTTCGCCCCCGGGCGGACGGTGCCCGCGGAGCGGGTGCGGATCACCGCGCGCGACGGCCTCCGCCTCGAGGCGACGCTCCGCCGCCCGCCGGCCGCGACCGGCCGTCGCGGCGCCACGAAGGTCCCGACGATCGTCTTCCCGCACGGCGGCCCGACCGCCCAGGCGTTCCGTGGCTGGCGGCCCTTCAACCAGCTCCTCGCCCGCGACGGGTTCGCCGTCCTCGAGGTCGACTTCCGGGGCTCGACCGGCTACGGCCGCGCCTTCCGGGAGGCGAACGTCGGCGAGTGGGGCCACGCGGACGCGCACGACGTCGTCGACGCGGGCCGCTGGGCCGCAGCCCAGCCCTGGTCGAACGGCCGCCTCGCCGTCTACGGCGGCTCGTACGGCGGCTATCTCGTCCTCGCCGCCCTCGTCGAGGAGCCGTCGATCTGGTCCGCGGGCGTCGACCTCTACGGCGACTCGGAGATCGCGGAGAGCTATCGCCACGGCGACCGGGTCGGCCGGCTCGATCTCCACATGAAGATGGGCGATCCCGACGACCCGGCTGCCGCCGCGGCGTACCGGCGCGGCTCCCCCGTCTATCGCGCGGAGCGGCTCGAGGCGCCGCTCCTCGTCCTCCACGGCCGGAAGGACCGCCGCGTCGTCCCGCTCATGAGCGAGCGGATGATCGAGGCGCTCGAGATCGAGGGGAAGCACCACGAGGTCGTCTGGTTCGACGACGAGGGCCACGGCTGGGAGCAGCCCGCCAACCGGCGGGCGGCGTTCACGAAGATCCGCGAGTTCCTCCGGGCGCACGTGCTCGAGGCGGCGGGCGGCACCGAGGAGGCGCGCGGGAAGCGATGACGAAGCGGACCGAGCCGGAGCTGAGCGACGCCGACCTGATCGAGCTCGACCTCCTCGGGGACCAGCTGAAGCGGATGCGCGGGATGCTCTTCGGCTATTCCGAGCGCTTCTTCGACACGATCCGGAACTGGACGTTCCTCGAGATCGGCCTCCTCGTCCTCGGCTGGAGCGGGACGCTCCCGGCCGCGGTCGTCCCCGTCCCGTTCATCGTCCCGTTCGCCTTCCTCGAGACCGGCTACCTCTTCTGGTACACCGTCTTCGCCCGGCGGCACGCCGAGCGGCTCGAGCAGGCGATCAACGAGCGGTTCGGGCGCGACGTCCTCGTCGCCCACCGGCTCGAGGCCGCGTACTTCTACCCGCCGGACGCCCCGAAGATCGCCGCGCTCAGCCTCGGGAACCCGACCGGCTTCATGTCGGTCGCGACGATCGGCTACACCGCGTTCGCGGCGCTGCTCTGGATCACGGGCTTCGGCGGCCTCTCGCTCTGGGCGGGCCAGGCGGGCCCCGGTCCCGCCGAGCTCCTCGTCCCCGGGGCGGTCGCGTGGACGATCGCGATCGCGGGCTACCTCGTCTGGACCTTCCTCCGCCGGCCCGACGAGCGGCGCTTCCTCGCGGTCCTCGAGCGCTCCTACCGGCGCGACTGAGCGCTCGCCGGCGCCCGCACGCGGCCGTCGCGACCCCCTCCGGCGGTCGCCCCGCTACCCGGCCCGCCGCATCCCGGCGACGATCGCCGCCGCGATCCCGATGCCGATGAGGACGTCCCCGACGCTGAAGACGCTCGCGAGCGGGATCCACGCGGGGAGGGCGAAGACGTCGGTGAGGGGCCGGAGCGCGGGGGAGTCGACGACGATGCTGTTCGTGTAGCCGCTCCCGATCGTCGTCCCGGCGGCCGCGAGCGCGCCGGGGTCCGCCGGCATGTAGCCGCCGTTCGCGACGATCGCCGCGAGGTTCGAGAGTGAGCCGAGCGCGACGAGCGCGAGGCCGGGCTTCCCGACGGCCGGGAGGTCGAGGTTCCGGAGGACGACCGCGAGCACGAGCGCGGTCGTGACGACGTAGACGACCGGGGCGAGCGGCCCGATCGCGTCGCCGAACGGCGTCGAGAAGAGGACGACCTGCGCGAGGAGGCCGGCGACGGCGAGCGCCGCCCAGCGGAACCGGATCGCGGCGAGCCGGTCGAGCCTGCCGCCGGCGAGCCACCCGACGACCAGCCCGATCACCGGGGCTGCGAGCATGAACACCCCCGCCTCCTACTCGTCCGCGATCCGGGGCATCGGCCACGCCGCCTCGCGCGCACCCCGCGGCCGCGTCTGGGCGACGATGACCCCGACGAGGATGAGCGCCCCGCCGATCAGCTGGACGGGCGTGAGCGACTCGCCGAGGAGGAAGGCACCGAGCGCGATCGTCCAGAGCGGCTCGACCGTGCTGACGAGCGCGGCGTTCGCCGCCCCGATCCGCCGGCTCCCCTCCGTCACCCCGACGATCGCGACGAAGGTGCTGAAGAAGCCGATCCCCCCGATCATCGCCAGGACGCCCGGGTCGCTCGTCGCGGGGACGATCGGGGCGGCGACGAGGAGCGCGACCGCGAGGTACGCGCCCGCGGCCCCCGAGTTGACCGCCGCGGCGATGACGACCGGCTCGGCGTCGACGCGGCCGCTCGCCGCGCCGCCCCGCCGCTCACCCGTGAGCCACGCCTGGAGGAGGAGCCAGAACGAGTAGATGATCGGCGAGGCGATGACGAGCAGGAGCGGGCCGAGCGGCGGGACCTCGCCGGTCGGGATCCCGCCGATCGTCAGGACGCAGCCGACGAGCGCGAGCGCGAGCGCGCTCCACGCGCGCCGACCCTCGAGGCGGCGGCCGAAGCGGAGCGAGAGGACGCCGCTCAGCGCCGGGTAGATGAAGACGATGAGGGCGGCGAGCGACGCCGAGACGGTCTCGAGCCCCGCGAAGTAGGTCGCCGACCCGCCCGTGTAGAGGACGCCGAGGAGGAGGCCGCTCGCGAGGAGCCGGCGGTCGGTGGCGCCGACGGCGGCGCGGCGCCGCGCCGAGGCGGCGATCCAGATCCACGTCGCCCCGGCACCGAGGAGGAAGCGCCAGAGCATCAGCGTGAGGAAGCCGATCTCGCTCGCCCCGTAGACCCCCTTCGCGAAGAGGGCGCCGGAGCCGAACCCGGCGGCGGCAACGACGACGAGGAGGGTCCCGACGAGCCGCTGGTCCATCGCCGGGAGCCTAGCAGCCGCCGGCGGGCCCGCGGGCGCCCGGGACGCCACGACGCCGCGGACGCCGCGACGCCCGGGACGCCACGACGCCACGGACGCCACCCCGACGCCCGCTCCCGCCCGACGGTCTACACTTCACCCGTGACCGACCTCAGCGAGAGCGCGGTCGCCCAGCGGGTCCCCTCACTGGTCGACCGCCCGATCCGAGTCCTCAGCCGACGGGACCCGATCGTCGTCGGCCCCGGGACCTCCCTCGCCGCCTGCCTCGAGGCGATCCGGCGGGGCGGCGTCGGCGACTCCGTCCTCGTCGTCGACGGGGCGGGCCGGCTTCTCGGGGTCCTCGCGGAGCGCGACGTCTTCGGCCGCCTCACCGACCCGGCCTTCGACCTCGCCGTCCCGGTCGAGACGCTGATGACCCGCGATCCGCGGCGGCTCCGGCTCGACGCCTCGATCCGCGACGCGATGGCGCTGATGGCGACCGGCCGCCACCGGAACATCCCGCTCGTCGCCGACGACGGCCGGGTCCTCGGGGTCGTCCGCCAGACGGACCTGCTCCGCTACCTCGCCGAGGCGTTCCCCGAGGAGCTCCTCAACCTCCCGCCGCGTCCCCACCAGCTGCTGAAGGAGCAGGCAGGAGCGTGACGACCCCGACGAAGCCGCACGAGACCGAGGTCCAGGAGCTCGAGCGCGTCACCATCCGCTTCGCCGGCGACTCCGGCGACGGGATGCAGGTGACCGGCGCCCAGTTCACCCGGACCGCCGCCGCGTTCGGCAACGACATCAGCACGTACCCGGACTTCCCGGCGGAGATCCGCGCCCCGGCCGGCTCGCTCCCGGGGGTGAGCGGCTTCCAGATCAGCTTCTCCAGCAGCGACATCCACACGCCCGGCGACGAGCCGGACGTCCTCGTCGCGATGAACCCCGCGGCCCTCAAGGCGAACCTCGGCGACCTCCCGGCCGGCGCCGCGCTCATCGTCAACACCGACGCCTTCACGGACGCGAACCTCGCGAAGGTGAGCTACGAGTCGAACCCGCTCACCGACGGGTCGCTCGCCCGCTACCGGCTCTTCGAGATCCCGATCTCGACGCTGAACGCCCGGGCGCTCGAGGGGCTCGACATGACCTCGAAGCAGGTCGACCTCACGAAGAACTTCTTCGCGCTCGGCGTCATGTTCTGGCTCTACGAGCGGAGCATGGAGCCGACGCTCCGCTGGATCGAGGAGAAGTTCGGGAAGCGGCCGGTGATCGCCGAGGCGAACCGGCGGGCGCTCCGGGCCGGCTACGCCTTCGGCGAGACGACCGAGATCTTCCACACCCACTTCCGCGTCCCGGCCGCCCATCTCCCGCCCGGCACGTACCGGAACATCACCGGCAACGAGGCGACGGCGCTCGGCTTCGTCGCCGCGGGGGCGCGCGCGGAGCGGGCCATCTTCTACGGGAGCTACCCGATCACGCCGGCGAGCGACATCCTCCACCAGCTCTCCGGCTACAAGCACTTCGGCGTCCGGACCTTCCAGGCGGAGGACGAGATCGCCGCGATGGGGGCCGCGATCGGTGCCGCGTACGGCGGCGCGCTCGCGCTCACCGGCACCTCGGGGCCCGGGCTCGCCCTGAAGAGCGAGGCGATCAACCTCGCGGTGATGACCGAGCTCCCGGTCGTCATCGTGGACGTCCAGCGCGGCGGCCCGTCGACCGGCCTCCCGACGAAGACCGAGCAGGGCGACCTCCTCCAGGCGCTCTTCGGCCGGAACGGCGAGTCGCCGATGCCGGTCGTCGCCCCCGCGACGCCGGGGGACTGCTTCGCCACCGCGGTCGAGGCCGCGCGGATCGCGCTGACGTACATGACGCCGGTCATGTACCTCTCGGACGCGTTCCTCGCGTCCGGCTCCGAGCCGTGGCGGATCCCCTCGGTCGACGACCTCCCGGACCTGACGGTGGAGCACGCGACCGACCCGGCCACGTACCGGCCGTACGCCCGCGACCCCGAGACGCTCGCCCGGATGTGGGCGGTCCCGGGGACGCCCGGCCTCGAGCACCGGATCGGCGGCCTCGAGAAGCAGGACGTGAGCGGGAACGTCAGCTACGACCCGGAGAACCACCACCGGATGACGCTCCTCCGCGCGGAGAAGGTCGCGCGGATCGCGCGGACGATCCCGGACCTCACGGTCCACGGCGCCCAGGAGGGCGAGCTCCTCATCCTCGGCTGGGGCTCCACGTACGGGGCGATCCGGAGCGCGGTCGAACGGCTCCGCGCCGAGGGGCAGGCGGTGGGCCACGCGCACCTCCGCCACCTCAACCCCTTCCCGGCGAACACCGGGGAGGTCCTCGGCCGCTTCCGGCGGGTCCTCATCCCCGAGCTGAACCTCGGCCAGCTCCTCATGCTCGTCCGCGCGAAGTACCTCGTCGACGCGGAGGGCTACCACCGGGTCCGCGGCAAGCCGTTCCGGATCGCCGAGATCCACGAGCAGGCGGAGCGGATCCTCGCAGGCAGGCAGGGACGATGACGGACACGAAGGACGCGGCGCTCAGCCCGGAGAACCAGGCGACGCTCCAGCAGCTCGTGAAGCTCACGAGGAAGGACTTCGCCTCGGACCAGGAGGTCCGCTGGTGCCCGGGGTGCGGCGACTACTCGATCCTCGCCCAGACGCAGAAGACGATGCCCGAGTTCGGGGTCCCCCGCGAGCGGATCGTCTTCATCTCGGGGATCGGCTGCTCCGGCCGGCTCCCGTACTACATGAACGCCTACGGCTTCCACACGATCCACGGCCGCGCCCCGACGATCGCGACCGGCCTGAAGGCGGCGCGCCCCGACCTGATGGTCTGGGTCACGACCGGCGACGGCGACGCACTCTCGATCGGCGGGAACCACCTGATCCACGCGATGCGGAAGAACGTCGACGTGAAGGTGGTGATGCACAACAACCGGATCTACGGCCTGACGAAGGGCCAGGCGTCGCCCACCTCCGAGATCGGGAAGGTGACGAAGTCGACGCCGTCGGGGACGATCGACCGGCCGGTGATGCCGCTCTCGATCGTCATCGCCGCCGAGGCGACCTTCGTCGCGCGTTCGGTCGACACGCACACGGACCATCTCTCGCGGACGCTCGAGCGCGCCGGCCACCACCGCGGCTCCGCGTTCGTCGAGGTGCTCCAGAACTGCAACATCTTCAACGACGGGGCGTGGAAGGACTTCACCGAGCGCGAGACCCGCGACGACCGGATGCTCGTCCTCGAGCACGGGCAGCCGATGATCTTCGGGAAGGACCGCGACCGGGGGATCCGGCTGAACGGCCTCCACCCCGAGGTCGTCGAGCTCGGCGGCGGTGTCTCCGAGGCGGACCTCCTCGTCCACGACGAGACCGCCGAGGATCCGTACCTCGCCTACATGCTCTCCCGGATGTGGTGGCCGGACTACCCGGTCCCGGTCGGCGTCTTCCGCCGGCTGGAGCAGCCGACGCACGACGAGCTCCTCAACGGGCAGGTGGCCGCCGAGACCGAGCGGCGCGGCCCGGGCGACCTCCGGAGGCTCCTCTCGGGCGGCGAGACCTGGGTCGTCGGCTAGCCGGTGCTCTGCCCCGTCTGCCGCCAGGCGAACTTCCCCGGCGACGACCTCTGCTCGAACTGCGGCGCCGACCTCGCCGGCTCGGACCTCCCGGCGACCGACGAGCGCTTCGAGGGACGGCTCCTCGGCGAGCATCTCGACGCGCTCGGCGTCGGCGCCCCGGTCGTCGTCGCGCCGACCGCCCCCGTCGGGCCCGCGATCGCACGGATGCGGGCCGACCGGGTCGACTGCCTCCTCGTCGTCGAGGCCGGCCGGCTCGTCGGGATCCTCACCGAGCGCGACGCCGTCCTCAAGGTCGCGGGTCGCCCGGCGGGCTCGCTCACCGTCCGCGACGTCATGACGCCCGACCCGGTCGTCCTCCGCCACGACGACACGCTCGCGGTCGCCATCAACAAGATGGCCGTCGGCGGGTTCCGCCACATCCCGATCGTCGACGACGGCGTCCCGACCGGCGTCGTGGCCGCCGCCGACCTCTTCCGCCACCTGCTCGCGGCCGCGGGCTGAGGCGGAGGGGAGGCCGATGGACGGGCCCGGGGGGGCGGGACGCGTCCTCGTCGTCGCCGACGACCTCATCTGGTCGACCCGTCTCGCCGCGCTCGTCCGCGGTGCGGGCCGGGAGCCGCTCGTCGTCGCGGCCGGGGCGCTCCCCGCGCCGCTCCCCGCGGTCGACGCCGCGATCGTCGACCTGACCGCCCGCCGCGGCGATCCGCTCGAGCAGGTTCGCCGCGTCGCCGCGGGCGGGACGCCGGTCCTCTGCGTCGGGCAGCATGACGACGTCGCGACGCGGAAGGCGGCGCTCGCCGCGGGCGCGACGCGGGTCCTCGCGTATCGGAAGCTCGCGGAGGACGGGCCGGCGGTCGTCGGCGCCTTCCTCGCGAAGAAGGAGGTCGTGACCGGATGAGCGGCGGCAGCGGACGGGCCCTCTCGCCCGAGCGGTTCGCGGAGCGACTCGAGGGTGCGGCGCGCCTCGTCCGCGAGGGCGGCCATGCCGCGCTCCTCGCCGGGGTGGGCCCCGACCTCCGCTACCTCGTCGGCTACGACGCGATGCCGCTCGAGCGGCTGACGCTCCTCGTCGTCACGCCCGGCGGGCCCCCGTCGATGGTGGCGCCTCGGCTCGAGCTCGCGCCCGCCCGGCTCGCTCCCGCGGCGGCGGCGGGCCTCGTCCAGCTGATCGGCTGGGACGAGACCGACGACCCGCATGGCCTCGTCGCCGACCTCGTCCGCGGCGGCGGCGGCCGCGGCTCGATCCCGGTCTCCGACCAGCTGATCGCGCTCCACCTCCTCAAGCTCCAGGCGCGCCTCCCGGGCGTCGCGTTCGTCTCGGGGTCGGCGGTGATGCGCCCGCTCCGGATCGTGAAGCATCGCGACGAGATCGAGATCCTCCGGCGGGCCGCGGCGGCCGCCGACCGGGTCGTCGACCGGATCGCCGGCGGGCGGCTGATCGGGCGGACCGAGGCCGACGTGAGCCGCGAGGTCCGGGAGCTCCTCGTCGAGGAGGGCCACCAGTCGGCGCTCTTCGCGATCGTCGCCTCGGGCCCCAACGCGGCCTCGCCGCACCATGCCGCGAGCGATCGGGTGATCCGGGCGGGCGACGCCATCGTCCTCGACATCGGCGGCTCGCTCGACGGCTACGCGAGCGACACGACCCGGACCCTCTGGGTGACCGGCGGCGATCCGGCGCATCGCCCCGACCAGGAGTTCCTCCGCCTCTTCTCGATCCTCCACGCCGCCCAGGCGGAGGCGACGCACGCGGTCCGGCCGGGGGTGCCTGCGGAGCGGATCGACGCCGTCGCCCGCGAGCTCATCACCGCCGGCGGCCACGGCCCGCACTTCTTCCACCGCGTCGGCCACGGGATCGGCGTCGAGGGTCACGAGGACCCGTACCTCGTCGCCGGGAACGCCGAGCCGCTCGCCGCCGGGATGGCGTTCAGCGTCGAGCCGGGGATATACCTCGAGGGACGGTACGGGGCGCGGATCGAGGACATCGTCGTCTGCGGTCCCGACGGGCCGGACGTGCTCAATCGCTCGTCGCGCGACCTCCGGGTGGTCGACGGCCGGTAGCGGCGGCCCCTGCGCTATCATCGGGTCCCGGGCCGACGACCGGCCCCCGCCACCCGACGATGAACACGACCTTCCTGCGGCGTCCCGCCGCCACCGATCGCCGGCAGCCCGGCCGGCCACATGGACCCCGGTCCGCCGCCGCGCGAGTCCCCGCGCGGGACGGGGCGTCCCGATGAGCCGTCGTCCGCCGCGCGGCGGCCGTCCTCATCCGGGCCGTGCGGCGCGCCGCGAGGGGGCTCGGCCGGTCCAGCAGGGGCCCCAGGGTGGGGACGCCCGGCAGGGGCCGGTCCTCGGATCTCGGCCCGTGCCCGGGTCCTCGCTCCAGCCGGCCGTCGCGCACGAGCCGCTCGCGGCGCACGAGCCGCTCGCCGCGCACGAGCCGCTCGCGGCGCACGAGCCGCCGGAGGCCGTCGCGACGATCGCGGCCTCCGTCCCGACCCGCGACGACCATGACGCGAGGGACGGCGACGGCCCGCGGAGCGGCTGCACGACCGCCCAGATGCGGCGCTTCATCAAGAGCCGGGCCTGGATCCCGATGCACGAGCTCCGCCGGCGCTTCGCGATCGCCGGCCACGACGACGAGGTCGCCACCGTCGACCTCGCCGACCGCCGCGTCTACGTCGGGCTGCCGCCGCGCGAAGGCGCGCAGCTCGGCGAGCTCCTCCGGTCCGGCGACGTGGGCTACGAGCTCGCCACCGACCCGGCGACCCCGATCGTCGTCGGCGTCTACCCGATGAGGCCGATCGTCCGGACCTGACGCGGTGCTACGCTCCCCCGACCGCGACCGGGGCCCGGCGGTCGGGCGGGTGGCGGCGAGCGAGGTGACGGCCGATGGGCGAGGCGGGTCGCGGCACGACGGGGGGCGGCGCGGGAGCGGGGGTCCGGCGCTTCCTGATCGACACCGACACGGCGTCCGACGACGCGGTCGCGCTCCTCATGGCCCTCCGCCACCCCGGGATCCAGGTCGATGCGATCACCGTCGTCGCCGGGAACGTCCCGCTCGAGAAGGGGGTCCAGAACGCCCTCTACTGCGTCGAGCGGTCAGGGCGGCAGGTCCCGGTCCACGCCGGCTGCGCGACGCCGCTCGTCGCCCCGCTCCGGACCGCCGAGTACGTCCACGGCCAGGACGGGATGGGCGACATCGGGCTCCCGCTCACCGGCCGGACGCCGGCCCCCGGACATGCCGTCGACGTCCTCGTGGAGCGGATCCTCGCGAGCGCTCCCGGCGAGCTGACGCTCGTGACGCTCGGGCCGCTGACGAACGTCGCCCTCGCCCTCAAGCGCGAGCCCTCCATCGCCGCGCGCCTCCGCGAGATCGTGATCATGGGCGGGACCGGCGATGCCGTCGGGAACGTGAGCGCCGTCGCCGAGTTCAACGTCTGGGTCGATCCCGAGGCGGCGGAGATCGTCCTCGCCTCCGGCGCGCGACTCGTCCTCGTCGGCTGGGACATCTCGCGCAAGTACGCGACGTTCGACTCGGCGGCCGCGGCGGAGCTGCGGCGGGTCGGGCCGCTCGGCGAGCTCGCCGTCGACATCCAGGGGGTCCTCACCGCGTTCGCGACGAACCAGAGCCACCTCGCCGGCTTCGACCTCCCGGACCCGATCGCGATGGCGGTCGCGATCGATCCCGCGATCGCGACGACCGTCGTCCACCGGAACGTCGTCGTCGAGACGGCCGGCGTCTACGCTCGGGGCCAGACCGTCGTGGACCACATCGGCTTCTCCAAGCGGGCCCCGAACGTCCACGTCGTCCTCGAGGCGTCGCGCGACGGCTTCCTCCGGCTCCTCCACGAGACGCTCCGCGGCTGACCGTTTATACTCCCCAGGAGTATGAAGCCGACACCGACCGACCAGCCCCTCGCCGAGCTCTCGCTCCCCATCGCCGGGATGACGTGCGCCTCGTGCGTCAACCGGATCGAGCGGTTCCTCCGGAAGACGCCGGGCGTCGAGGAGGCGACGGTCAACCTCGCGACCGAGACGGCGACGATCCGCTACCTCCCGGAGGCCGCCGGCCGTGACGAGCTCGTGGGGGCGATCGAGGCGGCCGGCTACGAGCTGAAGGCGAGCGCCACCCTCGCCGCCGCCGGACCGGATGCCGGGGCGGCGACCGCGCCGCTCGAGTTCGAGCCGGACGCCGATGCCCGCGAGCGCGCCCGCGAGGTCCGCGACCTCGGGATCCGGGCGGCCGTCTCGATCGCGATCGCCGCGGTGACGATGGCGGCGATGCTCTGGCCGGGCCACCCGGTCCCGATGGGGCTCCTCAACTGGCTCGCCCTCGGCCCCGCGACCCTCGTCCAGGCGTGGGGCGGGAAGCGCTTCTACGCGGCGGCCTGGCGCGCCGCCCGCCACGGCGGGATGACGATGGACACGCTCGTCGTCCTCGGGACGACGACGGCATGGGCCTACTCGGTCGTCGTCACGGTCGCGCCCGGGCTGCTCGCGGGAGCCGGCCGGATGCCGATGACCTTCTTCGACACCAGCACGACGATCCTCGGGCTCATCCTCCTCGGCCGCTGGCTCGAGGCGCGCGCGAAGGGGCAGACGACGGGCGCGATCCGCCGCCTCATCGGCCTCCAGGCGACCTCCGCCCGGCTCGTCCGGGGCGACGAGGAGGTCGACGTCCCGCTCGAGTCGGTCGTCGTCGGGGACCTCCTCCGCGTCCGGCCGGGGGAGAAGGTCCCGGTCGACGGCATCGTCGTCGAGGGCGGCTCGGCCGTGAACGAGTCGATGCTGACCGGCGAGCCGATCCCGGTCGACAAGCTCCCCGGCGACGAGGTGATCGGGGCGACGCTGAACACGACCGGCACGTTCGTCCTCCGGGCGACGCGGGTCGGGCGCGAGACGGCGCTCGCCCGGATCGTCGAGCTCGTCCGGCGCGCGCAGGGCTCGAAGGCGCCGATCCAGCGGCTCGCCGACCGGATCAGCGCCGTCTTCGTCCCCGTCATCATCGTCGCGGGCGCGGTCGCCTTCGCCGTCTGGTACCTCGCCGGCCCCGAGCCGCGCCTCCCGCTCGCGCTCGTCACCTTCATCACCGTCGTGATCATCGCCTGCCCGTGCGCGATGGGGCTCGCGACCCCGACGGCGATCATCGTCGGGACCGGCCGCGGGGCGGAGGCGGGGATCCTCGTCCGCGGCGGCGAGGCGCTCGAGGGCGCCGGCCGCGTCTCGGCGGCGATCCTCGACAAGACGGGGACGCTCACGCTCGGGAAGCCCGCCGTCTCCTCGCTCGTCACCGCGGACGGCTGGAGCGACCGCGAGCTCCTCGACCTCGCCGGCTCGGTCGAGAAGGGGAGCGAGCACCCGCTCGGTGCGGCGATCCTCGCCCGTGCCCGGGTCGACGAACTCGGCTTCCTCCCGGTCGACGGCTTCGTCGCGATCGCCGGTCACGGCGTCGAGGGGCGCGTCGGCGGCGAGGGGCGGGCGCCGCGCCACGTCCTCGCCGGGAACGGCCGGCTGATGGCGGACCGCGGGATCGACCTCGCGCCGCTCGCCGATGCCGCCGCCCGTGCCGGGGCCGCCGGGCGGACGCCCGTCTACGTCGCGGTCGACGGGGCGCTCGCCGGGATCGTCGAGATCGCCGACCCGGTGAAGCCCGAGTCGGTCGAGGCGGTCCGCGCCCTCCAGGCCCGCGGCGTCGAGGTCTGGCTCGTCACCGGGGACCACCGGCCCACCGCCGAGGCGGTCGCCGCCGAGGTGGGGATCCCGGCCGACCGGGTGATCGCCGACGCGCTCCCCGAGGAGAAGGTCCGCTCCATCGAGCGGCTCCAGGCGCGCGGCCTCGTCGTCGCGATGGTCGGGGACGGGGTGAACGACGCGCCGGCGCTCGCGCAGGCGGACCTCGGGATCGCGATCGGGACCGGGACCGACGTCGCGATCGAGGCGTCCGACGTCACGCTCGTCGGCGGCGATCCCCGCGGCGTCGTCCGGGCGCTCGCGCTCTCGCGGGCGACGCTCCGGGTCGTCCGGGAGAACCTCTTCTGGGCCTTCGCCTACAACGTCGTCCTCATCCCGGTCGCGATGGGCGCCCTCTATCCCGCGTTCGGGATCGTCATCGACCCGGTGATGGCCGCCGCCGCGATGGCGCTCTCGTCCGTGAGCGTCGTGACGAACTCGCTCCGGCTCCGCCGCTTCGACGCGTCCCGGGTCGCCTAGTCGACGACCCGGCGGAGGATCGTCACCGCGTTCTGGCCGCCGAACCCGAAGCCGTTCACCATCGCCGTCTCCACCCGCGCCTCGCGCGCGACGAGCGGGACGTAGTCGAGGTCGCACTCGGGATCCGGGTCGCGGAGGTTCGCGGTCGGCGGGATCACCCCGTCCCGGATCGCCCCGATCGCCGCGAGCGCGCTCGCGATCCCCGCGGCGCCGACGAGGTGGCCGACCATCGACTTCGGCGAGCTGATCGCGACCTTCCGGGCCGCGCCGCCGAGCGCCGCCTTGATCGCCCGCGTCTCCGTCACGTCGTTCAGCGGCGTCGACGTCCCGTGGGCGACGATGTAGTCGATCTCGTCCGGCGCGACGCCGGCATTCCGCATCGCGAGCGTCATCGCCCGCGTCTGGCCGCGACCGGTGGGCTCGGGGGCGCTGATGTGGAAGGCGTCCGCCGTCAGCGCGCCGCCGAGCACCTCGGCGATCGGGGTCGCACCGCGCTTCCGGGCGTGCTCGAGCGACTCGACGACGACGACGCCGCCACCCTCGCCGAGCACGAACCCGTCGCGCGTCCGGTCGAACGGGCGCGAGGCGTGCGACGGGTCGTCGTTCCGCTTCGAGAGCGCGCCCATGTTCCCGAGCGCGGCGATCGCCATCGGGAGGACCGGCGCCTCCGCGCCGCCCGCGAGGACGACGTCGCACTCGCCGGAGCGGATGAGCCGGAGCGCGTCGTGGAACGCGATCACCGAGGTCGCGCACGCGGCGACCTGGGTCATCACCGGGCCGGTGAGCCCGTACTCCATCGAGAGCATGCAGGCGCCCATCGAGCCCGAGAGCGCGGGGACGGCGAACGCGCTGACGAAGCGGGGCCCCTTCGCGTCGTTCACGTGGGTCCCGTCGACGATCTGCTCGATCCCGCCGCCGCCGGTGTTCACGACGACGCCGACCCGGTCGCGCGCCGTCTCGTCGAACCCGGCGAAGTCGATCCCGCTCGCGGCGACCGCCTCCTTCCCCGCGGCCATCGCGAAGGCGACGAAGCGGCTCATCCGGCGCGCCATCTTCGGGTCCATCGCGCTCGCCGGGTCGAAGTCGAGGACCTCGGCGGCGATCCGGACCTCGTACCCGGTCGCGTCGAAGCTCGCGATCGGACGGGTCCCGGTGACGCCGGCGCGGAGGTTCCGCCAGTAGGTCTCGAAGTCGTTCCCGATCGGCATCACCGCGCCGAGGCCGGTGACGACGGCGCGTCGCGCTGGATCGAGCTCGGGCACGTGGCGCCTCCTCCGGCGGACCGCCCGCGGCCCCTCGGCGGCGGGTCGGCCAGATTGTAGTCGCGGCCCGGTCAGTCGCCCGCGTACCGCTTGAAGATCACCGCCCCGTTGTGGCCGCCGAGCCCGATGTTGTTGGAGAGCGCGTGGCGGATGCGGCGCTCCTTCGTCTCGGTCGCGACCGTGATGCCGGTCGCGGCGACGTCGGCGTCCATCTCGCGGTGGTTGATCGTCCCGGGGACGATCCCGTGATGGACGGAGAGGACGGTCGCGACCCCTTCGAAGGCGCCGGCCGCCCCCATCATGTGGCCCGTCATCGACTTCGTCGCGCTGATGTCGATCCGCGGCGTCCGGTCGCCGAAGACCGCGCGGATCGCCTCCGCCTCCCGCCGGTCGCCGACCGGGGTCGACGTGCCGTGCGGGTTGATCAGGTCGATCTCGTCCGCCGGGACGCCCTGCCGCTCGAGCGCCATCTTCATCGCCCGTGCCGCCCCGCTCCCGCCCTCGATCGGCTGGATCATGTCCCAGCCGTCCGCGGTGGAGCCGTAGCCGACGACCTCGGCGTAGATCCGGGCGCCGCGCCGCTTCGCGAGCTCGAGGTCCTCGAGGATCAGCCCGCCCGCCCCCTCGCCGAGGACGAAGCCGTCGCGGGTCGCGTCGAAGGGTCGCGAGACGCTCTCGGGCCCTTCGCCGGGCCGCGGGGAGCCGAGCCCGCGCATGTTCCCGAAGCCTGCGTGCGCGACCTCGAGGAGCGGCATCTCGGTGGAGCCCGCGATGACCGCGACGCAATCGCCCCGCTTGATCACCTCCGCCGCCTCGCCGATGCAGTTCGTCCCGGTCGAGCAGGCGGTGACGACGCAGATGTTCAGGCCGATCGCGCCGGTCTCGATCGCGATCATCCCGGAGGTGGAGTCGACGAGCCCGTTCGCGATGAAGGTCGGCGCGACCCGGTCCGGTCCCCGGTCGCGGAGCGTGCTCCAGTTCTCGATCATCAGGCTCTGGCCGCCGGCTCCCGAGCCGAAGACGACGCCGATCTCGGTCCGGTTCTCGTCCGTCACCTCGAGGCCGGAGTCGGCGAGCGCCTGCTTCGCGGCCGCGACGCCGTAGTGCATCGCGGACTCGCCGCGGCGCGCGGCCTTCGGGTCCATCCACGCGGCGGGCTCGAAGCCGCGGACCTCGCCGGCGACCTTGTGGTCGTACGGCGCCGGGTCGAAGCGCGTGATCGTCCCGAGCCCGCTCCGCCCCTCGACGAGGCTCGTCCAGACGGTCGCGACGTCGTTGCCGACGGGACTGATGACGCCGAGGCCGGTGACGACGATCCGCCTCGTGTGGTCGGGCTTGCGCACGATGCTCTCCTCTTCGGGTCGGTCGCTCAGCCCGCGAACGGGAGCGCGAGGTGGTCGGGGGCGGCGGGATCGTCGGTCGCGAGCGCGGTCGCGTCGGGCGCGATCCGCTTGATCAGGCCGGTGAGGACGCGCCCGGGGCCCACCTCGACGAAGGTGGTGACGCCGGCGGCCGCCATCCGCTCGACGGCCCCGACCCAGTCGACCCCGGTCGTCAGGTGCTCCACGAGCTCGCGCCGCGCGGCGTCGGCGGTCTCGATCGGCCGGGCGTCCGCGTTCGCGAGGAGGGGCGGCGACGGGTCCTCGAACGGGATCCCCGCAAGGAGCCTCGACATCCCGTCCGCGGCCTCGGCCATGAGCGGGGAGTGGGCGGCGACGGAGACCGGCAGCTCGATCG
The DNA here is from genome assembly GCA_046045415.1 of Chloroflexota bacterium. Classification (GTDB taxonomy): domain Bacteria; phylum Chloroflexota; class Limnocylindria; order Limnocylindrales; family CSP1-4; genus DASVZT01. The sequence continues at coordinate 29,165 of JBJOLT010000095.1, forward strand.
CCCGCTTCGCCCCGAGCTCCTTCGCGAGCCCGAGGGCCGCCTCGACCGCAGGCCGCTCCCCGGAGACGACGACCTGGCCGGGGGAGTTCCGGTTCGCGACGCCGAAGACGCCGTGGCGCGACGCGGCGGCCACGAGCTCCGGGAGGCGGGCGTCGTCGAGGCCGATGAGCGCCGCCATCCGCCCCTCCCTGCCGCTCCCGGAGGCCTGCATCAGGCGGCCGCGCTCGCGGACGAGGCGGACCGCGTCGCCGAGCCGGAGCGCGCCGGCCGCGACGAGCGCGCTGTACTGGCCCATCGAGTGGCCGGCGGCGAACGCCGGCGACGGTGCGGCGATCCCGGCCGCCGCCCAGCGCTCCCGCATCGCCGCGAGATACGCGATCGAGGCGGCGAGGAGCGCGGGCTGGGCGTTCGTCGTCAGGTCGAGCGTCTCCGCGGGCCCCTCCCACGCGAGACGGCCGATCGGCTCCCCGAGCGCCTCGTCCGCCTCGGCGAAGACGGCCGCGGCGGCGGGGGAGGCGGCCGCGAGCTCGCGGGCCATCCCCACGGCCTGGGAACCCTGGCCGGGGAAGACGAATGCGACGGTGCGGGCGGGGTCGCTCATGGCGCGAGCGTACCGGACCGGACCGGTCCCCCCGGGCGGATCCGTGCATCACTGCATGGATCGTGCCCGGTCGGGTACCCTCGCGGCGATGGCGAAGCGAGCGAAGAACGTCCGGACGATCGCGCGGATCTTCGAGGCCGACCTCTCCGCGCCGGTCGTCGCGGCCGGCCTCAGGGCCGGGAGCCCGCGCGAGATCTCGCAGCGGGTCGCGATGGGGCGCGCGCTCTGGCGCGAGCTCGTCATCGGGTTCGCGTCGCAGCTCGGCGACGAGCGGCTCGGCTTCGGCCAGCTCGCCGCGCTCTACGTCCTCGCCGACGGCGGGACGACGACGATCGGCGACCTCGCGGAGGCGCTCGGGCGCTCGCCCTCCGCGACGAGCCGCCTCGTCGGCGGGCTCGTGCGGCGCCGGCTCGTCGAGCGGCGCCCCGAGGCGGACGACCGGCGGATCCGGACGCTCGTCCTCACGGCGCGCGGCCGGGCGCTCCTCCGCTCGTTCGACCGGGCCCGCGCCGACCAGTTCCTCTCCGCCGTCCGGGCTCTCCCGACACCGGAGCGGGCGCTCGTCGCGATGGGGGTCGCGGCGCTCGCGACCCGGGCGTTCTCCAGTCGCGGCCGCCTCGTCCGCCCGGGCGGCTGACCCGACGGCCGGCCCGACGGCCGGACGCCGTCAGCCGAGCGGGAGGCAGATCCTCACGTTCGTCCCGAGCCCCGGCTGGCTCGTCGCGTGGACGTGGCCGTCGACCGCGTTCGCCGCGGCATGGACGCTCGAGAGGCCGAGGCCGGTCCCCTTCCCGATCGGCTTGGTCGTGAAGTACGGCTCGAAGGCACGGGCGAGCGTCTCGCCGCTCATCCCGCACCCGTCGTCCGCCACCTCGACCGAGAGGTAGCGGCCGGCGAGCGCGACGCCGGCGGCCGTCGGGGTCGACTCGTCCTCCTCCACCTCGCGGGTCGCGATCGTCACCGACCCGCCGTCGCCGAGGGCATCGCGCGCATTCACCGCGAGGTTGACGATCGCGCGCTCCAGCGCGCCGGGGTCCACCTCCACGACCGGCGACCCCGCCTCGAGCCGGAGCGTCAGGCCGACCCCCGGCCCGAGGAGGCCGAGGAGCGAGGGGGAGAGCGCACTGACCACCTCGTGGACGTCGGTCGCGACGACCGGCGACGCCCCGAGGTTGCCGAGCGAGATGAGCGCGGCCGTCGCCGCCCGCCCGGCCTCCACCGCGGCGCCGATCTGGGCGACGTCCCGGAGGGCCGCGTCGTCGAGCGAGGGGTTCTTCGCCAGGAAGCGCCGGAAGACGTCGATCCCGACGAGGATGTTCCCGAAGTCGTGGGCGGTCGTCGCGGCGACACGCGCGAGCGCCTCCAGCCGCGCGAGCTCCGTGGTCCGGCGCTCCAGCGTCGCCAGCTCCTCCTCCGCCTCACGGAGACGGGTGACGTCGAGGGTCAGCCCGAAGCGGAGTCGCCGGCCGTCCGGCTCGATGCTCGTCCGGATCCGTTCGCGGAGGCGGACGATCCGTCCGTCGGCGGCGATCGCCCGGTACTCGTGGTCCACCCGGTCGTGCTCGTCGGCGACGGCGCGGCGGACATCGGGAAGGTCGTCGGGATGGACGGTCGTCTGCCAGAAGCCCGGGTCGAGGAAGCGCTCCCGCGGGTAGCCGAGGATCGCCTCGATCTGCGGGCTCACGTACAGCTCGGCGGCGTCGCGCGACTCGCTCACCCACGTCACCGCGTCCTGGCGCTCGATCAGCTCGCGGAAGAGCCGCTCCCTCGCGAGGATCGCGGCCTCCCGCTCCGCCGTCGCCTCCCGTTCGGCGGTGATGTCGACCCCGACGCCGATCTCGCGCGCCGGCTGCCCGTCGGTCCCCGGGACCACCGTCGTGTGGTCCCGGAGCCAGACCACCCGTCCGGAGGCGTGGACGATCCGGTACTCGAGCTCGTAGCCGGTCTCGCTCTCGTACGCCGCGTAGACCCGCTCGCGGTCGTCGGGATGGACGAGCGACCGCCACAGGCCCGGCTCCTGCATCCAGCGCTCGACCGGGTGGCCGGTCACCGCCTCGAACTGCGGGCTCATGTAGCGCGGCGTCCCGCCCGGGTGGTCGCGCTCGTGGAAGATCGCGAAGGGGCCCTCGATCACCCGGCGGTAGAGCGCCTCGCGCTCGCGGAGCGCCGCCTCCCGCTCGGCCGCCGCCCCGCGGATCTCGCTGATGTCCGTGACGACGCAGAAGATCGCCGTGAGACGCCCAGCGGCGTCCTTCTCGCGGCGCCCGCGGTCGCGGACCCAGACCCACCGGCCGTCCGCGTGGCGCATCCGGTACTCGAGCTCCCAGTTCCTCGCGGCGCCTCCCCAGACCGTCTCGGTCGCCGGGCGGTCGTCGGGGTGGACGAGCGTCTCCCAGTCGCGGTCCGTCGGGAGGGACTCGGGGTCGCGTCCCAGGATGTCGCGGAGGCGGGCGTTGTAGCGGACGCGCCCCGCGTCGTCGAGCCAGACGACGATCGCGTCGATCCCGTCGAGGAGCTCGCGGAGGCGCCGCTCGCTCTCGCGGACCGCCCGCCCCTCGGGCAGCTCCAGCGTCACCGTGCCGCTCCCCTCCCGCCGTCCGTCGTCAGCCGTCAGCCGTCGGCGCGCCCGCCGGGCCGCCGCCCGGGCGCCCCGCAGTACCGCCGGACCACATCGTAGAGGACGGGGAGGCCGAACCGGAGCGCCTCGATCCCGACCCGCTCGTCGATCCCGTGGAAGCGCTCGAGGAAGCGCTCCTCCGGGTCCAGCCGGAGCGGGGAGAAGCCGTAGGTCGGGATGCCGAGCGGGACGGTGTGCTTCGCGTCGGTCGCGAACGGCGGCATCGCCGGGACCGGGACGGCGTCCGGGTCGTGGTCGCGGAGCGTCGCGCCGATCACCTCGAGGATCGGGTGGTCGAGCGGCGACTCGACCGAGGTGCCGACGATCACCGGCTCGATCTCGACGTGCGCGGCGAGCTCGGGCCCGAGCCGGGAGCGGATCTCGTCGGGCCATGCCTCGACGTCGGTCCCGGGGAGGAGCCGGCAGTCGATCTCGATCTCGGCGAGCCCCGGGATGACGTTGTACTTCACGCCGGCGCGGACGATCCCGACGCTCACCGTGTCGCGGAGGAGCGCCCCGAGCGTCCGGCGGTACGGCTCCTCGCAGAGCCGCTCCAGCGTCCGCGCGGCGACCGCCGGGTCGGGGGAGGCGAGCTCCCGGACGAGTCGCGCCGTCGCCGGCGGGAGCGCCGCGGCGACCCCCTCGAGGAACGCGGCGGTCGTCGGCGTGAGCCGGGCGGGTCCGGGCGTCGAGAGGCGGAGGATCGCCTCGGCCGCGCGGACCGCCGCGTTGTCCGGCCGCGGCATCGAGCCGTGCCCCCACGTCCCGCGGACCGCGAGCCGGTAGACGGCGAACGCCTTCTCCGCCACCTGCACGGGGTAGAAGCGCCGGCCGGCGAACGTGACCGACACGCCGCCCGCCTCGTTCAGCGCCGCGTCCGCCCGGAGGAGTTCCGGCCGGTTCGCCGCGATCCACCCGGCGCCGTGGTGGCCGCCCGCCTCCTCATCGGCGGTCGATGCGAAGAGGAGGTCGCGCGTCAGGCCGGGGATCGGGTCGCTCGCCGGGTCGCGGCCGGCGGCGCGCGCCTCGGCGACGAGGAGGCGGATGACGCCGAGCTCCATCGCGACCATCGCCTTCATGTCGACCGCGCCACGCCCCCAGACGTAGCCGTCGGCGACGTCCGCCGCGAACGGGTCGTGGGTCCAGCCGTCGAGCGGCGCCGGGACGACGTCGAGGTGGGAGAGGAGGAGGAGCGGTCCGCCGCCGCTCCCGTCGCCCCGGAGCCTGCAGGCGACCGAGCCGCGGCCGGGGTGGGGCTCGAGGAGCTCCGGCCGGAGTCCGAGCGATCCGAGGAGCCCGGCGACGTGGCGGGCCGCGACGATCTCGTCCCCGGGCGGGTTGACCGAGGGGATCCTGATCAGGTCGCGGAGGTCCTCGACGAGCTGCGCGTGCGCTCGCTCCCACGTCGCGGCGTCGTGCGCCGCGGACGGGAGCGGGCCGGACTCGGCCGCGCCCGCCGTGGGGCTCATCCGCCCACCGGGACGAGCCCGGCGCCCCCGGTGATCAGGTACGCGACGATGCTGAGGCCCAGTCCGCCGACGACGATGAGGAGGACCATCGCGAGGAGGAGGCGGAGGTACCGGCGCTCCTCCCGCAGCCCGGCCGCGGGATCGGGGTCCCGCCCCCCGGCGATGTACGGGGCGGCGAGGCCGCGCGCCCGGGCGTGGACGTTCCGGTCGCTCATCGCCTCCGCGCGCTCGGCCGGCGTCAGGGTCCGGGGGAGGCCGGCGCGCGCGGCATCGGCGGCCTCCTGGGTCGTCGGCTCCTCGGTCATGTGCGAATGATGCCCCAGGCGTCCCGGACCGGCCCGCCGCGTCCCCGGTCGGCTCAGCGGCGCTCGAGCGCCGCGAGCATCCGCTCCCCGGTCGTCACCGCACCGAGCGACGCCGAGCTGACCGCCGCCGCGTACTTCGCCATCACCCCGGCCCGGTAGCGGGGCGCCGGCGGGCTCCACGCGGCGAGCCGCCGGGCGACCTCGTCGGCCGGGACGTCGAGGTCGAGCGCGCGCCGGTCGACGTCGATCGTGATCGTGTCGCCCTCGCGGACGGCGGCGATCGGGCCGCCGAGCGCCGCCTCCGGCGCGACGTGGCCGATCATCAGCCCGTGCGTCCCGCCGGAGAAGCGGCCGTCGGTGAGGAGCGCGACGTGCTCCCCGAGCCCCTCCCCGACGAGCGCCGCCGTGACGCTCAGCATCTCCTGCATCCCCGGGCCGCCCACCGGCCCCTCGTACCGGATGACGATGACGTCGCCCTTCTCGATCCGCTGCTCCTTCACGGCCGTGAAGCAGGCGGCCTCCGAGTCGAAGACGCGCGCGGGACCGGTGTGGCGCCGCCGCTCGTGGCCGGCGAGCTTGATGACGCAGCCGTCCGGGGCGAGCGACCCGCGGAGGATCGCGAGGCCGCCGGTCGCCTTCAGCGGGGTCTCGATCGGGAGGACGACCCGCTGGCCCGGGGTCTCGACCGCCGCCGCCGCGATCTCGGCGATCGTCCGGCCGTCGACCGTCGGCCGGTCGCCGTGGAGGAGGTCGCGCTTCAGCAGCTCCCGCATGACGAGCGAGACGCCCCCGGCGTCGTAGAGCTCGGCCGCGGAGTAGCGGCCGCCCGGCTTCATGTCCGCGACGATCGGCGTCCGATCGGCGAGCCGGTCGAACTCGTCGATCCCGAGCGGGACCCCGAGTTCGTGGGCGAGCGCGAGGATATGGAGGACGCCGTTCGTCGAGCCGCCGGTCGCGGCGATCGAGACGATCCCGTCCTCGAGCGCCCGCCGGTCGACGATCCCCGACGGCCGCCGGTCCGCCCGGACGAGGTCCATGACGATCTCGCCAGCCCGCCGTGCCGCCTCGTCCTTCTTCGGGTCCTCGGCGGGGATCCCGTTGAGGCCGGCCGGGGAGAGGCCGATGAACTCCATCACCATCGCCATCGTGTTCGCGGTGTACTGGCCGCCGCACGCGCCGGGTCCCGGGCACGCGGCGCTCTCGATCTCGTAGAGCTCGTCGAGCGTGATCCGGCCGGCGCGGTACGCCCCGACCGCCTCGAAGATCGAGACGATGTCGGCGTTCCGCCCCTTGTACGTCCCCGGGTAGATCGTCCCGTTGTAGAGGACGAGCCCCGGCAGGTCGAGCCGGGCGAGCGCCATCGCCGCGCCCGGGATCGTCTTGTCGCAGCCGACGAGGCAGACGACGCCGTCGAAGAGGTGGCCGCGGGCGACGAGCTCGATCGAGTCGGCGACGACCTCGCGGCTGATGAGCGAGGCCTTCATCCCCTCGGTCCCCATCGAGACGCCGTCGGAGACCGAGATCGTGTTGAACTCCATCGGGGTCCCGCCCGCGGCCCGGATCCCCGCCTTCACCGACTCCGCGAGCCGGCGCTGGTTGAAGTTGCACGGCATCGTCTCGATCCAGGTCGTCGCGACGCCGACGATCGGCCGCGCGAGGTCGTCGTCCGTGAAGCCGATCGCCTTGAGCATCCCGCGGGCCGCCGCGCGGTCGGGACCGTCGGTGAGGGCGGCCGAGTGGCGCTTCGCGGGGTCGGTCGGCCGGTCGTACGGGTGGGGCATCGGCGGATCCTCGGGCTCTCGGTCGGGTGGGTCGGGCGGCCTTCGCGGTCGGACGGGGCGCCAGTGTAGAACGGGCGTCGGGCCCCCGCGTCAGCGGAGGCAGGGCCCCGTCGATTCGGCCTCGGTCCTCCCGAGCCCGGGGGCGATCGCCGTCGCCACCGCGACCGGGTCGAGGCCGTACCCCACCGCGTCGTCGCTCCGCGCCTCCGCGAAGACGACGGCACCCACCGTCCCGTCCTCGAGGACGAACGGGCCGCCGCTGTCGCCCTGGTCGATCGCCGCGCGAAGCTCGACGATCCGCCGGAGCACGCTCCGCTCCCCGTAGAGGTCGCGCCCCTCCGCCTCGTAGGAGCCGGTCACCGCCCCGGGGATCACCGTCAGGCCGCCGCCGCCCGGGTGGCCGAGCGCCGCGCCGACGAGGCCGCGCGCCGGGGTCTCGGTCGCGAGCGCGAGCGCCGGCGCCTGCAGTCCCGGTGCGTGGAGGAGCGCGACGTCGAGCTCGGGGTCGAAGAGGACGACCGTGGCGTCCGCGCTCCGGCCGTCGACCGAGACGCGGGTCGAGGTCGCGCCGGCGACGACGTGCGCGTTCGTGACGACGTAGCCCGGTTCGACGACGAAGCCGGTCCCCGTGAGCGTGAAGACGCACGCGACGCTCTCCACGGCGACGGTGCTCGCGAGGGCCGCCGCCGCGATCCGTCCCGCCTCGCCCGTCCCCGGGGTCCCGACCGGCGGCGCCGGGAGCGGCTCGAGGCCCACGAAGACGCGGGGGAGCCCGGACGCGTCGATCAGGCCGCCGACCCGCGTCGCGACCTCGCCGATCGGGGGGAGGGCGGACGCGGTGACCCGCACCGCCGTCGAGCGCTGCGCCTGGCCCGCGGCGAGGGTGGAGGGGCCGATCGCGAGGAGGCCGCCGACGAGCCAGATGACGAGGATCGCCTGGGCGAGCCCGACGTAGGCGCCGAGGACCCGGTCCGCGATCCCGAGGAGCCCGTCGCCGAGCGCCTCGCCCAGCGAGCGGCCGGTCGCCGAGCCGATCGTCTCCCCGATCCCGACGGCGACGATCAGCCCGCCGAGGACCGCGAGCGCCCGGACGGGGAGGTCGAGCTCGAGGATCCGCTCCCGGAGGAGCGGCGCGAGCGCGAGGACGAGGACGGCGCCGCCGATCGCGCCCGCGAGGCCGCCGAGCTGGGGGAGCGCGCCGGAGCGGATCCCGCCGACGAGCCCCGCGATCAGGAGGCAGACGGCGGCGAGGTCGACGAGGTTGACGGCGTCGAGATCCACCGCGAGAGCCTACTCGCGCTCCGCGCCTCGCGCCCCGCGCGGGGTCGCGCGGTCAGCGGGCGCCGGCGAGCGTGTCGATCCGGGCCGGATGCGCGGCCTCGTACGCCTCGATCGCGGGGAGCCGCGCGAGGAGGTAGCCGATCTCGTCGGTCCCCGCGAGCAGCATCACCTTCGCGAACGGGTCCACCTCGAACGGGACGTCGACGTCGCCGGGGAGCCGGACGACCTGCGCCTCGAGATCGACGGAGACGAGCGCGCCCGGGTCCCGCTCCGTCAGCTCGAAGAGCGCCCGGTGCGTCGCCGGATCCACGACGATCGGGAGGAGCCCGTTCTTCAGCGAGTTGTTCCTGAAGATGTCGGCGAAGCTCGTCGAGAGGATCGCGCGGATCCCCCACGAGGTGAGCGCCCACGGGGCGTGCTCCCGCGACGAGCCGGCGCCGAAGTTGTCGCCGGCGACGAGCACCTGGCGCCCGGCCATCTCCGGCCGGTCGAGGACGAAGCGCGGCTCCTTCAGCGAGCCGTCCTCCTCGAAGCGCCAGTCGCGGAAGAGCGCCTCGGCGAGTCCGGCCTTGTCGGTCACCTTCAGGTAGCGCGCGGGGACGATCTGGTCGGTGTCGACGTTCTCGGCCGGGAGCGGGATCAGCCCGCTCGTGAAGCTGCGGAACGGCTCGGCCATCGTGGTCCCTCCTAGCCCGTCGTCGCGAACGCCGGCTCGGCGATCCCGGGGAGCGTCCGCGGGTCGGTGACCACGCCGGCGAGCGCGGACGCCGCGGCGGTGAGCGGCGAGGCGAGGAACGTCCGGCCGCCCTTCCCCTGGCGTCCCTCGAAGTTCCGGTTCGAGGTGCTGATCGCGTACTGGCCGGGGCTCAGCTGGTCGCCGTTCATCGCGATGCACATCGAGCACCCGGCCTCGCGCCACTCCGCCCCCGCGTCGCGGAAGACCGCGGCGAGCCCTTCCTGCTCGGCCTGCTTCTTCACCTCGGACGAGCCGGGGACCACCATGACGCGGAGGCCGTCCGCCACCTTCTTCCCGCGGAGGACGGCCGCGGCGAGGCGGAGGTCGCTGATCCGGCTGTTCGTGCAGCTCCCGATGAAGACGACGTCGAGGCGCTGGCCGAGGATCGCCGCGCCGGGCCGAAGGTCCATGTACTCGAGCGCGCGCTCGAGCGCGCGCCGCTGCGCGGGGTCGGTCGCGGCGGCCGGGTCCGGGATCCGCTCGGAGATCCCGATCCCCATCCCCGGGTTCGTCCCGTACGTGACCATCGGCTCGAGGGCGTTCGCGTCGAGCGTGATCGAGCGGTCGTAGGTCGCGCCGGGGTCGGACGGGAGGGTCCGCCAGCGGGCGACCGCGGCGTCCCACGCGTCGCCCTGCGGCGCGTGTCGCCGTCCGTGGATGTACGCGAAGGTCGTCTCGTCCGGGGCGATGAGGCCCGCGCGGGCGCCGCCCTCGATGCTCATGTTGCAGATCGTCATCCGCTGCTCCATCGAGAGCGCGCGGATCGCCTCGCCGGTGTACTCGAAGACGTGGCCGGTCCCCCCGCCGACGCCGATCCGGGCGATGAGGGCGAGGATGATGTCCTTCGAGCTGACGCCGGGCCGGAGCCGCCCGTCGACACGGACCTCGTACGTCTTCGGCTCCCGCTGGAGGAGCGTCTGGGTCGCGAGGACCATCTCGACCTCGCTCGTCCCGATGCCGAAGGCGAGCGCCCCGAAGGCGCCGTGGGTCGCCGTGTGCGAGTCGCCGCAGACGATCGTCATCCCGGGCTGCGTGAGGCCCAGCTCCGGGCCGATCACGTGGACGATCCCCTGGTTCGGGGAGCCGATCCCGTGGAGCGGGATCCCGAACTCGCGGCAGTTCGCGGTGAGCTGGTCGATCTGGGCGCCCGCGGCGGCGTCGAGCATGGGGAGCGAGCGGTCGGTCGTCGGGATCGAGTGGTCCGCGGTCGCGACCGTCCGGCCCGGGCGGCGGACGCGGAGGCCGCGCTGGCGGAGCCCCGTGAAGGCCTGCGGGCTCGTCACCTCGTGGACGAGATGGAGGTCGATCGAGAGGACCGACGGGGCGCCGGGCTCCTCGAGGACGACGTGGTCGTCCCAGATCTTCTCGACGAGGGTGCGCGGTCGGCTCACCGGAGGTTCCTCTTCAGCGCGTCGGTCGGCGGTCGTCGCGGCCTCCCTGCCGGGCCCGCCTCGGGCCCGTGCTCGCCGCGGTCCGTCAGGGTACCAGAGGCGCGTGCGGGCTCCTCGCGAAGAGGCGCACCTCCGTTCCCCTGACCGTCGCGGAGAGGAGCGCCGGTCCCGGCCACGGGACGTCTGCACTCGTCAGCGCCCGGAGTGCCGCACCGGGGTCGGCCGGATAGGCCGCCGCGAACGTGGCGGCGAGCTCGGCGGCGAGCGCTCGCGTACGTTCGGTCGAGCGGAGGATGAGCAGGCGGGAGACCGGCGGCGCGGCGGTTCGCACGCCAGTCGCCTGCAGGGCGAGTGCGTCGGCCTTCAGGGTCGCCCACCGGAGCTGCTGCTCCACACGACGGAGGTCCGAGTGCACCTCGGTCGCGACGAGGAGCCCGGAGGTCCGGTCGGTCAGGACGACGTCGATGACGCCTCGGACCGGCCGCTGCACCGGTACCTCGATGCGGGCCGACCAGCGCGTACCGAGCGTCCGAAGCAGCGCCTCGATGATGCGTGCCTGAAACCGGTCGCGGATCGCCGGCCCGGCGTTGGGGAAGAGCCGGACCGAGAGGTCGCAGCCGAGGACGGCCGCGAGCGCGTGGAGCGTCTCGAGGGTCGGGGAGGTCCGCCCGGCCTCGATCTCGCTCAGGTAGGACGGGCTGATCGTGGCAGCTCGTGCCACCGCGGCCTGCGAGAGACCGGCGTCCTC
>JBJOLT010000016.1:0-4830 GCA_046045415.1 Chloroflexota bacterium
TCGCGTTCTCCGACGGGACGCGGTCGATCCGCGCCTGCGACGTCACCTCGGCGGCCTGCTCGATCTCGATCTCCTCGGGCGACCTGACGTCGGGGAGCCGCTACGTCACCGCGACCTACTCAGGCGACGCGGTCCACGGCTCCGCGACGGACCGGATCGCCGTACCGCCGGCCGTCCCGCTCGACCGCCTCGTCACTCGCGAGCCCGAGGCGGGGAGGCGGGCGATCACCTCCGGCGACGAGGTCGTCCAGACCTTCACCGCCGGGACGACCGGCGACCTCGCGACGATCGTCCTCAGCCTCGGGGGCGACGGGGCGCTCGCCGGGGTCGAGGTCGCGATCCACGCGGCGAGCGGCGGGACGCGGACGGGCCCGGCCCTCGCGTCCGTGACCGTCCCGGCCGACGCCCTCTCGTCGGCGATCGACGACCTCCGGATCGACCTCCCGACGCGGCCGCGGCTCACGGGCGGCGTCGCCTACGCGATCTCGATCGTCCCGGTCTGCTCCGGCGACTGCACCCTCTCCGGGCCGTATCGGCTCGACGACCCGTCGGACGGCGGGAGCCTCGTGCTCTACGAGGGCGACGCGCTGACCATCCCGTCCGGCATCTTCGACCTCCCGTACGCCACGTACGTCGACCCGACCCCGGGCCCGCTCGCGAGCCTCGCGATCGACCCGATCGGCGACCGGACCGCGGGGACCCCGTTCACCGTCACGGTCCGCGGCGTCGACGCCGACGGGCGCCCCGTCGACCCGACCGGCGGGACGAGCGTGACGACGACGGCGGGCCCCTCGCCCGACGGCGACGATGCGACGACCTCGACGATCTCCTGGTCCGACGGCATCGGGACCTTCTCGATGACCGCGTACGACGCGACCGCCGGGGCGACCGTGACCGTGGAGGCGACCGGGACGGATGTCCCGCCGGCGACGAGCGCCCCGTTCGCGATCCTCCCCGCCGCCCCCGACGAGCTCCGCTTCACGACCGCGCCGAGCGGCACCTACACCGCGGACGACGGCCTGACCGCCGGCGTCGAGGTCGTGGACGAGTACGGGAACCGCGTGACCGCCGGGGACGGCGCCGACGCGGCGATCGGGCTCGAGCTGACGGGCGGGACGGCGGGCGCGACGACCGACGGGACGTGGACCGGGACGGCGAGCGGCGGCCAGGCGGGCTTCGCGGGGATCGGCGTCCGGACGCCGGGGAGCGACTACGCGCTCGTCGCGAGCGCGGCGGGGATCGACCCGACGACGAGCACGACCTTCGCGATCACGCCGGGTGCGCTGGCGAGCCTCGAGCTCTCCGGTGCGACCGACATCGTCGCCGGCGGGTCGCTCACGATCCTCGTCACCGCGTGGGACGCCCACGGGAACGTCAAGACGGACTACGTCTCGACGCCGTCCCTCGGCGGCGACGCCTTCGACGCGACCGACGGCTGCCTCGACTGCGGCTCGCCGATCGAGCCGACGAGCGGGACCGGGACGACGGGCGACTGGTCGGCGGGCGTCGGGACGTTCCAGGTCGTCGCCTACCGTGCCGGGACGGCCCGGACGCTCACCGTCTCGGACGGAGCGGTGAGCGACGGGACGACGTTCACCGTCGCTCCGGCGGCGCTCGGCGGGCTGCGGATCTCCGACGTCGCGGACACGAGCGCGGGCTCCACGTTCGACGTGACGGTGGACGCGTACGACGTCCACGGGAACCCGAAGACCGACGATCCGGGTGGGCGGCCGCTCGCCGGATCCGCCCTCCTCGCCTCGCCCGGTTGCGCGACGTGCGGGACGCCGAGCGTCCCGACGAGCGCGACGGACGGGACCGCCACGACGAGCGGCGCGACGACGACGTACGCCTCGGTGCTCGTGGTCCGGGCGGTGACGGCCGCGACCCTCACGGTCGTGGACGGGTCGGTGAGCGACGGGACGACCTTCACGATCGCCCCGGCCGCGCTCGCGACCTTCGACCTCGCCGACGTCGCCGACACGACCGCGGGGAGCGCGTTCGACGTCGCCGCCGTCCCGTACGACGGGTTCGGGAACGTCGTCATCGGCTACGCGGGGACCGCGGCGCTCTCCGGGACGTGGAGCGTCGCCTCGCCCGGCTGCGACGACTGCGGGATCGACTCGAGCACCGCGACGACCGCGTCCGCGACGTGGGACGCGTCCGCCCGGACCGTCCGCTTCGCCGGGCTCGTCCCGGTCGCTGCCGATACGGGCGCCACGCTCGTCGTCTCCGACGGCGCCGCGAGCGACGGGACGACGTTCACCATCGCGCCGGCGGCGCTCGCCGCCCTCTCCGCGACGACCGAGGAGCTCGACGCGGCGTCGGCGGGCGACACGACCGGTGTCGCCGACCAGACGGCCGGGGCCGGCTTCACGCTCCGCGTGTGGGCGTTCGACCGCTTCGGGAACGTCCGGCCCGACGGCGAGACGCTCACGCTCGGCGGGACGTGGGACGCGACGTCGCCGGGCTGCGGCGCGTGCGACGGCGGCGGGACTGCGGCGACGACCGGGGTCGCGGGCTCGTGGGCCTGGGCCACCGACCATGCGGCGGTGGAGCTGACCGCCTTCACCGCGACCGACCTCCTCGACGTCACCACCGCGACGATCGAGGTCTCCTCGGGGGCGATCGCGACGACCGAGCGGTTCACCGTCTACCCGGCGTTCGAGCTCGCGGGCCTGACGCTCACGACCGCCGGCGACCTCACCGCCGGGACGGCGCGGACCACGGGCCTCGCGGACCGGACCGCGGGCGCCGCGTTCACCGTCGAGGTCTGGGCGTACGACGCCTACGGGAACGTGAACAGCCGCCACGACGGCGGGGCGGTCCTCTCCGGCGCCGCGTTCGCCGACTCGCCCGGCTGCGACGCCTGCGGGATCGCAGCGGCGACGGCGACGACGTCCGACGGGACGTGGGCCCCGGGCAGCGGCCACGGGACCTACGAGATCGTGCTCGTCGACGCCGCCGTCTCGACGATGTCGGTGAGCGACGGGACCGGCCTCGGCGTCGCGACGACGACGACGATCCGCGTCGTCCCGGAGCCGCTCCTCGCCGGCCTCTCGGTCAACAGCTCGGCGGCGGACGCCGCGACCGCGCGCGCGGCGAACGAGATCGACGACCAGACGGCCGGGAGCGGCTTCGCCGTCACGGTCTGGGCGTTCGACCGCTTCGGCAACGTCCTCGACGCCGACGCCCCGGCGACGCCGCCCACCCTCACGGGCGCGTGGGCGGACCGGTCGCCCGACTGCCCCGCGTGCGGCACGCCGATCACCGGCTCGGCCGGGGTCGCCGCGCCTCGCGGGGGCTTCGCCGGCGGGAACCTCGTCTACGACCTCACGGCCTACACGGCGACGAACCGGGCCGACCTGACGAGCGCGACGATCGTCGTGACGAGCGGCTCCGTCTCCGTCGAGTCGTCCGCCTTCACGATCGCCCCGGCTGCGCTCGGCGGCTTCGACCTCGCCGACGTACCGGAGCTCACCGCCGGATCCGGCGTCACGATCGCGGCGACCGCGCACGACCGGTTCGGCAACCGCAAGACGGACCTCGGGGGAGCGCCCGTCGTCTCCGGCACGGCGCTCGACGCGTCGCCCGGGTGCGCGGCCTGCTCGCCGTCGATCGCGGTCGCGACCGGCTCCGCGGACGCGACGACGTGGACGCCCGCGACCGCGACGGCCACCTGGACGCTCACCGCGTTCCGCGCCCGCTCGGGCGCGACGCTCGCGGTCGCCGCCGAGGGGATCTCCGACGGGACGACGTTCACCGTCGCCCCGGCGACGACGGTGTCGGGCCTCACCGTCTCCGACCCGGGTCTCGCGCGCGAGTCGCTGGTCATCGCCGACGGGACCGCGGGGACGCCGTTCGCCGTCCGGACGACCGCCTACGACGCGTACGGCAACCTCGCGACCTGGTTCGACGGGACCGGCCTCGTCCTCGGCGGCCTCGGCGCCTCGCCCGGCTGCCCGACCTGCGCCCCGGTGATCCCGGCCGCGAACGCCGCCTACGGCACGGTGGCCGACCCGAGCAGCGGGATCGGCACGTGGTCCGGCGGGATCGGGACGTGGCTCGTCACCGCCGTCGACGCGACGACCGCGGCGACGGTATCGGTGGCGCTCGGCGGCGTCGGGAACGTCTCGGCGCCGTTCGAGGTCGGGTCCGCCGCCGAGCTCGCGGGCCTGACGGCGGCCGCGACCGGCGAGCCCGCCGGATCCGAGGCGATCGGCGAGCGGACGGCCGGGACGTCGTTCGACGTGACGGTCCACCTCTACGACGCGTACGGGAACATCGGAACGGACTTCGGCGGCGCGATCGCCGCGACCGGGTCGTGGGACGACACCTCCCCCGGTTGCGCGGCCGGCATCTGCGCCGCGGCCGCGCTCGACGCGACCGGCGGGACCTGGACGGCGCTCGGCGCCTGGTCGGACGGGAGCCGGACCTACCGCGCCACCGCATACCGATCCACCCGCTTCGACGCGGAGGTCTCGAGCGCGACGCTCGTCCTCGCGGCGTCCGGCACGGCCGTGGCGAACGAGACGGCCTCGTTCGCGATCCGCCCGGCGATCGCGCTCGCCGGCCTCTCGATCACGACGACCGCGGGCCTCAGCGCCGCGGCCGGGGACACGCGGACCCGGACGGTCGCCGACCAGACCGCTGGGACGCCGTTCGCCATCCGGCTCTGGGCGTACGACGCGTACGGGAACGTGAACGACCGCCATGTGGGCGACCCGAGCCTCTCCGACGGATCGTGGCGGCGGAGCGCCCCCGGCTGCGCCGCAACGACGTGCGGCTCGGCCCTGCCGGCGCTCGCCGGGATCTGGGCGCCGACCGCCGGCT
>JBJOLT010000049.1:0-2971 GCA_046045415.1 Chloroflexota bacterium
GCGTCGTCCTCGCGTCGTGCGCGTGGGCGTTCGTCTCCGCCGCGTGGGTCCCGCTCGGCGACTCGCTCACGCTCGACCGGATCGGCGGCGACCGCGCGCTCTTCGCCCGGATGCGGATCGGGGCGTCGAGCGGGTACGTGGCGACGGTCCTCGTGGGGGGCGCGCTCGTCTCCGGGACGGCGCTCGGCTGGGACGCGCCCGCCGTCGTGGGGATCGTCGCCGCGGGGCTGACGACCGTGGCGATCTCCGCGTGGATGCGCGGCCGGATGGTGACCGGTCGCGGCGTCGCGTGGCTCCCGCCGGAGGCGCGGGCCGCCGAGCGGGGGGCCGCGGTGCCGGTGGACCCCGGGGCGCCGCCGCCGATCCCGACGACGCTCGGGCAGGCCCGCCGGCACGGCCTCTTCGTCCTCGGGATGGTGGGGGTCTTCGCGGGGACGAACGCGCCGGGCGTCTTCATCGGGCCGCGGGTGGACGAGCTCGGCGGGAACGGCCTGGAGATCGGGCTCGCGACCGCCGCCGGGACGCTCGCCGAGTTCCCCGCCTACTTCCTCATCGGGACCGTCCTCGCGATCCTCCACCCGCGCGCGACGTTCCTCCTCGGCTCGCTCCTCATGGGCGTCTCCGGCGTCATCTCCGCGGTCGTCGGCACGCCGGAGCTCGTCGTCGCGGCCCGCCTCCTCTTCGGGGCCGGCTACTCGTGGATGATCGTCCCGTCCGTCGCCGCGATCGCCGCCGCGGGCGGCCCGAGGGAACGCGCGTCGCTCACCGGCCTCCACTTCGCGACGAGCGCCGGCGGGACGCTCCTCGTCGCGGTCGCGGGACTCCCGCTCGTCACGCTCACGGGGAGCTCCTCGCTCGTCCTCGTCGTCGCGGGGCTCCTCACGCCGCTCGGCGCGCTCGTCGCGCTCCGGGGGTGGCCGGTCCCGGCCGGGAGCGTGGCGGACGGCGCCGCGAAACGAGAGGCGGCCGCCCGCTAGCCGTTCGCGAAGAGGCTCGCGTAGCCGTTGATCGCCGGCTGGCCGCCGAGGTGCGCGTAGAGGACGTTGGAGCCCGCCGGGATCTCCTTGCGGGCGACGAGGTCGATGAGGCCGGCCATCGATTT
This sequence comes from Chloroflexota bacterium, assembly GCA_046045415.1. Taxonomy (GTDB): domain Bacteria; phylum Chloroflexota; class Limnocylindria; order Limnocylindrales; family CSP1-4; genus DASVZT01. The sequence continues at coordinate 1,103 of JBJOLT010000049.1, forward strand.
CCCCTCGTAGACCGGGTCGGTGATCATCCCCTCGAGCCGGGCGACGAGCCGCATCGCCTCGAGCGTCCGCTCGTCGGCGAGCCCGTAGATCCCGCCGTGGTAGCGGTCGTCGAGGACGATCTCGTCGTCGCGGAGCTCGCGCCCCAGCCCGATCGCCGCGGCGGTCCGGCGGGCGATCCGCCCGATCTGGTCGCGGGTCTCCGGCACCGTCGCCGACGCGTCGATCCCGATCACCCGGCGGCGTCGGCCGCCCGCGTCCTCCAGGACCGCGAAGCCCGCGATCATCCCGGCCTGCGTGGAGCCCGTGACGGAGCAGACGACGATCGTGTCGAAGAAGACGCCGAGCTCACGCTCCTGCTCCGCCAGCTCGAACGCCCAGCCCGCGAATCCGTGGCCGCCGAGCGGATGGTCCGACGCCCCTGCCGGGATCGCGTACGGCTTCCCGCCCCGCGCCTCGACGTCGGCGAGCGCCCCCTTCCAGCTGTCGCGGAAGCCGATGGAGAAGCCGGCCGGGTCCAGCCGGACCTCCGCCCCCATCAGCCGGCTCATCAGGATGTTCCCCACCCGGTCGTACGTGACGTCCGGCCACTCCACCCAGTGCTCCTGGACGAGGACGCACTTCAGCCCGGTGACCGCCGCGGCCGCCGCGACCTGGCGCGTGTGGTTCGACTGGACGCCGCCGATCGAGACGAGCGTGTCCGCCCCCTGCGCGAGCGCATCGGCGACGAGGTACTCCAGCTTGCGCATCTTGTTGCCGCCGAACGCGAGCCCGCTGTTGCAGTCGTCGCGCTTCGCCCAGACCGTCGCCCCGCCGAGGTGCTGCGTCAGCCGCCCGAGCTTCTGGATGGGACTCGGCCCGAAGAGGAGGGGGTACCGGGGGTAGTCGGCGAGTGTGGGCATGGGGGCTCCTCGAGCTCTGGCGAATAGAGGAGAGGGTACCGGAGCGTCCCCTGGATCTTTGGAGGCAGATCCAGGATCATCGGCCGGTGGACCTAGGGGGGAGCCAGCCGGCCCGAGCCAAGAACCTGCGTGACCTGCGACTAGAGAAGGAAGGGCATGTCCTGTTGCTGCGGGATGCCCGTTTCCAGCGTCTCGATCGACCCTGCAAGCGCCGCATCCTCGACCTGCTCGGGGTGGACGCCAACGAGCGCTATGGGCCGCAGTCTTTCGACCTCGTGATGACCGACGTGCCGGTCGAGCCCATCACCATCGAGAACGTCAGTCGGTACTTGGATGGGCTAGCGCTGGTCGAGCTCAAGACGACCAAGAAGCCGATCAGGAACGCGCAGCTCGGAGGTTTCTTCTACGGGGCGACCGAGAACGAATACCGACTCGCCCAACTCCTCGGACGCCGCTTTGTCTTCGCCTTCGTCGTCATCAACGAGGTGAACGAGTACGGGTCACCGTTCGCCGTCCTGCGCACCCTCGAGGAGATCGAAGCACAGACGCAGAGCCGACGAACCCAGTTCCAGGTAAGCCTCCGAGCGGCTGAGGATCAGCCCGATCCGGGGGATCTCGTCCTCCTTGAGGTCCTGGGAGAGGCGACTAACTCGCCTTCCTGAACTCCTCGAAGCGGCGCTCAAGTCGGGACGGGTCCGGCCGGTCTCCAGCATGGCGCGGGAGGAGCATCTGCTTGCCGTGGATCTGCTGAAGGCCGACGACGAGCATCGGGCCGTCCGACTCGGCGAGGATCGACGGCTTCACCTCAACGACGTAGTCAGGCCGGATGCCAAAGAAGAGACCATCGAAGGCGGCGTGATGCAGCTTGCAGAGCGAGACGCCGTTGCTGACGACCGGGTCGCCGTCGGGATCGAGGTCTCGAATGATGTGAGCCGCATCGAGAAGCTCGGGGTGGCGGAGACTGCACAG
>JBJOLT010000098.1:0-14300 GCA_046045415.1 Chloroflexota bacterium
AGATCGTCACCGCCCCTTCGTTCGCGAAGATCGCGCCACCGTCACGCAATGTCGCGACGTTCCGCGTGAAGCGCCCGCCCACGATCGCGATGCTGGCCGCGTAGACAGCGCCAGCATACGAGCCGGCCGTGTTGTCCTCGAAGACCGAATCCACGGCCGTGACCGCCCCGGCGACGCTCAGCGCGCCGGCGCCGGTCTCCCCCGCGTTCGCGATGAATGTCCCGTCCGTCACCTCGACCCGACCGGATGCCTCGATCGCGCCGCCGTAGCCCCCCGCGCTGTTGCTGTGGAAGACTGCGCCGCGGATCGTCACGTCGTCGGCGTTGACCGCGCCACCGGAAGACTCGGTCCTTCCGTCCTCGAGCGTGAGGCCCACGAACGTGACGTCCTTCCCCGTGGCGTCGAAGAGCCGCACCGCGTCGAGGCCGTCGACGATCGTCCCGGCCGTCGTCTCGCCCTCGAACGTGAGGGCCGTCGCTGAGGAGGTCGCGAGATCGATGCCCGCCGTCAGCTCGTACGTGTGGTCGCAGAGATGGATCGTGTCGCCGGTCGCGGCCGCGTCCACCGCGCGCTGGATCGAGCCCGAGGAGGAATCGAAGCCGCCGCCCGTCGTGAAGTCCGGGAAGGTGCAGCTCGGGAAGCCACCGCCGAGGCCGTCGCCCGGGCCGACGTACCAGGTCCGCGGGCCGGCGCCGTTGCCGAGCGCCGTGCGAGAGCCGGCGGGCGCGACCGCGCCGAGTCCGGCGAGGAGGCTCGCGATGAGCAGCAGGACGACCGAGCGCCGCTGGACGAGCGCGAGCCGACCGGCGCCACCGCGCCGTACGCCGAAACTGACAGGAACCACGGACCGACCCTCCACCGAGCCCCTGGCCGAGCCGGGCGCCCGCTCCTCTCGCAGGTCAGCCGATACGGACCGGCCTGTCGTGCGGCAACTGACGACGCAATTGCCCGCGCAATGTACGCGCTGCGGGCAGCGCGCGGCGCGGAAGGGCATCGCGATGGCGAAGAAGTGGTGGCGAGAGGCACCGGGTCCTCGGCGGCCTACCTCATCGGGCCCGCGCGGAGCGGACCGGACCGCTCAGGACCGGCTTACCCGGCCTCGGGCGGTCGGGCCGGCGCCGAGCGTAGGCCTCGCCGTCAGCCCCGGGTGGGGGGTGCGGCGTCACCCCGCGAACCGCGTCCGCCTCGCCCGCCCCCACGACTGGCGGTCGGGCGCCCGTCGCCGGCTGCATCGGCCGCGGTCCCTGCCGCGCCCCGTCCGGCGGTCGGACCGATCGGCTCGCCGGAGAGGTAGCGGCGCACCGCCTCGCGGAGGCCGGCGCTCGCGGCGGGGACGACGACCGACGCGAAGAGCGCATCGCGCCAGCCCGACCCCGTGCCGTTCCGGCGCTTCTCCTCGAGATAGGCGGCGAACTCGCGCTCCAGCGTCCCGCGGACCTTGTCTCCGTCCTCGCCGAGACGCTCGACCGCGGCCTCGATCTCCTCGGGGAGCATCCGCTCGGGGAGCTTCGCCGGGCGGCCGAAGAGGAGCCGCCTGACGAACCGGAGGAGCCGGCGCGGACCGCCGAGCGCGAGGAAGCCGACGACGCCAGCGACCGCGGCCGCCTTCTCCGGATGGCGCCGGAGCTGGGCGCGCACGTCGACCGCGGCACGGGCGGATGCCTCGAGCCGGTCGAGCTCGTCGCAGAGGTCGCCGCGCGCCGCGATCACCTCGCGACGGGCGCCGGCTACCCGCGGATCCGTTGCAGCCATTCGAGCGTCTCCCTCGCGGTGGCGACCGTCGCGGTCGGGTAGAAGCGGTCCTTGAGCGCCTCGGGATCCAGGTCGCGGAGGCCGGCGATCGTGAGGAGGGGCCAGGTCGCGAGCGCGACCGCGACCCCGAGCGCCGCCGCGATCCGGGCAGGAAGCTCGACCGTCGTCGCCGCCCCGAGCGCCGCGCCGACGAGCGCCCCGGCGACGAGCCCGCCGACGAGCCCGCCGAGCCGACCGCCCGCGCCTCGTCCCGTCGCGAAGCCGCGGAGCCCGGCGACGATGCCGGCGACCGCGCCCACGGCGACCACCGCGGTGAGGAGGGTCCGGTACTCGGGGAGGATGCCGCCGAGGTACGGCTCGGCGAACTGCTCGCGCGCGAGGCCCCAGCCCCACGCCGCGAAGCCGGTGCCGAGCGCGAGCCCGGCGCCGAGGCCGAGGAGGATGCCGACGAGGAGCGCGCGACCGGGATGGGACCCCGGGATGCGGAGCGCGCCGACGAGCGCCGCGGCCGCGATCCCGAGCGCGAGGAGGGTCCCGTGGAGGATCCCCCAGCCGATCGAGCCGAAGAGCGCCTCGCCGAGGAAGAGGACGATCCCGACGCCGACGAGGGTGCCCGCGAAGCAGAGCATCGCGACGGCGATCGCCACGGCGATCGCCACGGCGGCGACGTTCCCGCCGATCGCCGACAGCTCGGCCTTCGCGAGGGCGAGGTGGGCATCGGCGAGCCGGCGGACGGCCGCGACGGTCGCACGGATCTGGGCGATGAGCGACCGGGCGCTGCCGCCGGAAGCGCTGCCGGTGCCGGGGTCGCCGCCGTCGCCGCCGGACGCCGCGCCGTCGCCCTCGGGCGCGAACGCGCCGCCGCCGGCCGGCTCGTCGCCGGACGGGCGCGCGGTCTCCTCCGGGTCGCCCGCGGGCGTCCGCTCGCTCAGCTCGGTCCTCCTCGGCGCTCGTCACCGGCTCGGCCTACGATCCCGCCCGCGCCGCGCGCGGGCTCCCCGGCTCGGGACGGGGGACGGAGATGATACGCCCCCGCGCCAGCCGCGCCGGTGTAGGCTCCCCCGCATGTCCGACCCCCGGCGCATCATCTCGGCTGAGCTCCTCTCGATCGGGACGGAGATCGTCGTCGGGGAGACGCGCGACACGAACGCGGGCGAGCTCGCGCGCGGGCTCGTCGAGGCGGGCGTCGAGGTCACGCGGATCACCGCCCTCCCCGACCGGCTCCCCGACGTCCGCGACGCCTTCCGCGCCGCTCTCGGCCGGGCGGACCTCGTCGTCTCGACCGGCGGTCTCGGCCCGACGCCGGACGACCTGACGCGCGAGGCGATCGCCGCGGTCTGCGGCGAGGAGCCCGCGGTCGACCCGGGGCTCGAGGCGTGGCTCCGCGATCTCTGGGCGCGCCGGGGGCTCCCCTTCCCCGAGATCAACCTGAAGCAGGCGTGGCTGATCCCGTCGGCCGCCGCCCTGCCGAACGAGCACGGGACCGCCCCCGGCTGGTACGTCGAGCGGCCGGACGGGCGGGTCGTCGTCGCGCTCCCCGGACCGCCGCGCGAGATGCGTCCGATGTGGGGCGAGCGGGTCCTCCCGCGGCTCCGCGAGCGCGGGCTCGGCCGGCCCGGCTGCGTCCGGACCTATCGGCTCACGGGGATCGGCGAGTCGCAGGTCGCGGCGCTCCTCGGCGAGCAGCTGCTCCGCACGGCGAACCCGGTCGTCGCGACGTATGCCCGTGCGGACGCGGTCGACGTCCGCATCTCCGCGAGCGACGAGACCCGGACCGACGGCGAGGCGCCCCGCTCGGCGGAGGAGCTGGTCGACGAGGCGGAGGCGATCGTCCTCGACGCGCTCGGACCGTACGTCTGGGGGCGCGACGCCGAGACGTGGCCGGAGGCGATCGGCGAGCGGCTCGACCATCTCGGCTGGCGCATCGCCACGAGCGAGCACGGGACCGGCGGCTCGCTCGCGACGCTCATCGGGAGCGTCCCGTGGCTCCTCCTCGCCGAGTCGCTCGCCCGCGACCCGGCCGGCCCGCCCCCCTCGCTCGACGAACTGGAGCGTTCCGCCACGGAGGTCCGCGCCCGGAGCGGCGCCGACGCGGCGCTCGCCGTGGGGACCGGGGCCGCCGGGAGCGACTCGCTCGTCCGTACGGTCGTCGTCACGCCCGCCGGGGTGGAGCGCGAGGAACGGACCGCCTTCCTCTCCGGACCGCAGGGACGCCACCGGGCGGCGCTCATCGCGGCCGCCGATCTCCTCGCGACCCTCCGGGCCGCGCTCCGTGACGCCGGGCCAGCCGCTCGGGCAAACTGAACCTCCCGACACCGACCGAGAGGACCCGAGTGCGCGTCACGATCATCGGCCACGGACCCGCCCCAGCCCAGGCGACGACCGGCGCGTCCGGGATCCTCGTCGAGGCCGGCCCCACCCGACTCCTCCTCGACTGCGGCCAGGGCGTGATCCCGCAGCTCCTCGAGCGGATGGACCCGCGCGAGCTGGACGCGATCGTCGTCGGCCACATGCACGCGGACCACTACCTCGACGTCGTCGGCCTCCGCTACCTCTTCCCGTGGGCCGGGGAGCCGCCGCGCCGCCTCCCCCTCCACCTCCCGCCCCGCGGGACGGAGCGGCTCACGATGCTCGCGTCGGCGATCAGCGAGCGGCCCACCTTCTTCGAGGACTCGTTCGCGATCGCGGAGTACGCGGAGGAGGTCGCGCTCGAGATCGGCGAGCTCCGGGTCGTCCCGTTCCGCGCCCGCCACTACGTCCCGGCGTGGGGGATGACCGTCACCGACCGGGCGGGGCGGCGGCTCGTCTACGCGGGCGACACCGGCCCGAACGACCGCCTCGTCGACGTCGCGCGGGGCGCCGACCTCCTCGTGTGCGAGGCGAGCCTCGCCGACGTGAGCGAGGACGACGGGGCGCGCGGCCACCTGACGGCGACCGAGGCCCTGGATGCAGCGCGCGCCGCCGGTGTGCGCCGGACGATCGTCACCCACTTCGCGAGCGGCCTCCGGCCGTCGATCGAGGCGGCGATCGCGGCGACCGGCCTCACCGCCGAGGCGGCGCGGGTCGGGCTCTCCGTCGAGGTCTGAGCGGAGCGCCCTTAGTGGGGCGCTCCGAGCGGGGCGCGCCCGCGGCTCCCCCCGGCGCCCCGTCAGCCGATCGAGATCGTCGGCGTCGGCGCAGCGGTCGCGGCGCGGACGCTCATCGCCGCGGCAACCTTCTTCGCGACGACCGTGAGCGCCTCGGCCGCCGGCCCGGGCTCGCGCTGCGCGACGACCGGGATCCCGACGTCGCCACCCTGGCGGACGGTCACGTCGAGCGGGATCCCGCCGAGGAACTCCAGCCCGTGCTCCTTCGCGAAGCGCTCGCCGCCGCCCCGCCCGAAGATGTCCGTCACCTCGCCGCAGTGGGCGCAGACGAAGCCCGCCATGTTCTCGACGATCCCGATCACCGGGACGCTCATCCGCTCGAGCATCGCGAGCGCCTTCGTCACGTCGAGGAGCGAGACCTCCTGCGGCGTCGTCACGAGGACCGTCCCGCTCACCGGCACGGACTGGGCGAGCGTCAGCTGCGCGTCCGACGTCCCGGGCGGGAGGTCGATGACGAGGTAGTCGAGCTCCCCCCAGTCGACGTCGCGGAGGAACTGCTGGATCGCGCCGCCGACGAGCGGTCCGCGCCAGACGACCGGCTGACCGGCCGGGACGAAGAACTGGATCGAGATCACCTTCACGCCGTACCGCTCGAGCGGCGAGATCCGGTTCTCCGGCGTCGCGGCCGGCTGCCCGTCGACCCCCATCATCAGCGGGATGTTCGGGCCGGTGATGTCGGCGTCGAGCAGGCCGACGCTCGCCCCGGTCTGCGCGAGCGCGACCGCGAGGTTGACGCTCACGGTGCTCTTCCCGACGCCGCCCTTCCCCGAGGCGACGGCGATGATGTTCTTGACGCCGGGGAGGAGCTGCTCCGGCTGGCGCGGCGTCGCGCGGCGGACCATCGCCCCCCACGCGATCTCGATCGGATCGGCGCCGAGCGGCCGGAGAGCGCGGCCCACCTCGGCCTCGATCTCGTCCTTCAGCGGGCAGGCGGGGGTCGTCAGCTCGATCGTGAACGCGACCCGCGACCCGTCGATCACGACGTCCTTCACCATGTTCCGCGTCACGAGGTCCCCGCCGAGCTCCGGCTCCTGCACGGTCCTGAGCGCGTCGTAGACGGCGGTCTCGGTCAGGGCGCTCATCGCGTCGTCGCTCCCTCGGCGCTGGTGGTGACTGCGGACGGGCCGGGCGGCAGGGCGTCGGTCCGACGCTCCCCGGGGCGCCTGTGATGCTACCCCGGCGGCCCGGAACGCGCCTTGACGCACGTTCGCGCTCGGCCCTATGCTCGCGCCCCTGCGATCGATCCCTGCTCGTCCCCGCACGCGCGGGCGCGCGGCGCGTCGATCCGTCCACGAGGAGAGGCCGGCAGCGGGTGACTGGGATCGCGGTACGGCTCGTCGGGGTGACGAAGCGGTTCGGCGACTTCGTCGCGGTCGATGCGATCGACCTCGATGTCCGCGACGGCGAGTTCTTCTCGCTCCTCGGGCCGTCCGGCTGCGGGAAGACGACGACGCTCCGGATGATCGGCGGCTTCGAGCAGCCCACCTCCGGCCTCATCGAGCTCGACGGCCACGACGTCACGTGGCTCCCGCCCTACCGGCGCGACGTGAACACCGTCTTCCAGAGCTACGCGCTCTTCCCGCACCTCACGATCGGCGAGAACGTCGCGTTCGGTCTCCGGCGGAAGGGGGTCGCGGCCGACGAGATCCGCCGCCGGGTCGGCGAGATGCTCGAGCTCGTGGAGCTCGCCGGCTACGAAGGGCGCCGGCCGGGCCAGATCTCCGGCGGCCAGGCGCAGCGGGTCGCGCTCGCGCGTGCGCTCATCAACCGGCCGCGCGTCCTCCTCCTCGACGAGCCGCTCGGCGCCCTTGACCTGAAGCTCCGCAAGCAGATGCAGCTCGAGCTGAAGCGGATCCAGCAGGAGGTCGGGATCACGTTCGTCTACGTCACCCATGACCAGGAGGAGGCGATGACGATGTCGGATCGGATCGCCGTCATGAACCACGGCCGCTACGAGCAGCTCGGCGACCCGGAGATGCTCTACGAGCGCCCGGCGACCCGCTTCGTCGCGAGCTTCCTCGGGGTGAGCAACCTCCTTCCGGTCGAGAAGGCCGGGAGCGCGGGCGACCACGACCTCTTCGCGCTCCCCGACGGCACGACGATCCGCGGCCGGCGCGGCGGCGACGGAGCGGCGCAGGGAGCGCCGGGGCCGATCGCGCTCGGCGTACGGCCGGAGAAGATCCGCCTCACGTACCGCCACGAGGCGGTGGCGAACGGCGCGAACCGGCTCGACGGGGTCGTCCGGAGCGCCTCGTACCTCGGGGTGAGCACGCAGTACGTCGTCGAGTTCGGCGACGAGCGGACCGTCTCGGTCTTCGAGCAGAACATCGAGCGGGCGACGAAGGCGGAACTCTGGGCGGCGGGCGACGAGGTGGCCCTCTCCTGGCTCCCGGAGCACACGTTCATCGTCGCGAACGGGGGGAACGGAACGGGAATGGAGGCCGAGGCCGGCGAGCCGGCCGAGGCGCACTGACCACGCAGCCCCGCGACACGGCGACCGTCGTCGCACGAGACGCGCCGCGAGGCGCGGAGAGGAGACCGATGACCGGGAAGAACGGTTCGATCACCTTCGAAGCGATCACCCGCCGCCAGCTCCTGGTCGGGAGCGCGCTCGCGGGGACCGCCGCGTTCCTCGCGGCGTGCGGCACGTCCGGGACCGGGGGCGACGGTGGCGGCGGCGGCATGTCGCCGACGGCGACGCCGGCCGGGGACGGCGGCACGACGCCGTCGGCCGAGGTCAACTGGGCGAACTGGACCTACTACATCGACGTCGACCCGAACGACCCGAAGCGCCGGCCCACCCTCGAGAAGTTCACCGCCGAGTACGGCACGAAGGTGAACTACGAGGAGGCGGTCGACGACAACGAGACCTTCTTCGGCACGATCCAGCCGGCGCTCCAGGCGGGCCAGGACACCGGCTGGGACATCGTCACGCTCACCGACTGGATGGCCGCGCGGATCATCCGGCTCGGCTGGGCGGAGGAGTTCGACCTCGCGGCGATGCCGAACTTCACCGCGAACGTGAAGGACTCGTACAAGGGGGTCGGCTGGGACGCCGAGCTCCGCTACCACGCGCCGTGGCAGTCCGGGATGACCGGCATCGGCTTCGACCCGGAGGTCACCGGCGAGGTGACGAGCCTCGCGGCCTTCTTCACCCCTGACGAGCGCTGGCTCGGCAGGACCGAGTACCTCTCCGAGATGCGCGACACGCTCGGGCTCACGATGCTCCACCTCGGGCTCGACCCGACCGCCCCCACCCGTCAGGGGTGCGACCAGGCCGTCGCGGTGCTCCAGAAGGCGAAGGAGGACGGGATCGTCCGTGCCGTGAAGGGGAACTCGTACGCGGAGGACCTCAAGGCCGGCGACGCGGTCCTCGTGATGGGCTGGTCGGGCGACATGGTCCAGGTCCTCGTCGACAAGCCGACCGCGAAGTTCAACGTCGCGGACGAGGGCGGGATGCTCTGGACGGACAACATGCTCATCCCGAAGGGCGCCGCCCACAAGGGGACGGCGGAGCTGGTCGTCGACTTCTACTACCGGCCGGAGATCGCGGCCGAGGTCGAGGCGTACGTGAACTACATCTGCCCGGTGAAGGGCGCCGAGGAGGCGATGCGCGAGCTCGACCCGGCGATCGCGAGCAACCCGCTCATCTTCCCGCCGGCCGAGCTGATGGCGAAGCTCCGGATCTTCGGCTCGCTCGGCGAGGAGGACGAGAGCTACTTCAACGAGCAGTTCGCGAAGGTGCTCGGCGTCGGCTGACGCCGCCGCCGCCGAACGGGAGGAGCCGCGAGGTCGATGGGGAGCTTCCTGAAGCGTCACCGCTGGGCGGCGCCGCTCGCCCTCCTCGCCCCGGGGCTCCTCTGGCTCGGGATCTTCTACGTCTACCCGGCGCTCCAGATGCTCATCGCGAGCTTCTGGTCCGGAAGCCTCGAGAAGGGGTTCGTCTTCTCGCTCGGGAACTGGGTGAACTACCCCGAGGCGCTCGGCCAGTTCGCCCCGTTCTACCTCCGCTCGATCGTCTTCGCCGGGGCGGCGACGATGCTGACGTTCCTCATCGCGTACCCGCTCGCCTACGCGATCGCGTTCAAGGCGGGTCGCTACCGGAGCCTCCTCCTCTTCCTCGTCGTCGCCCCCTTCTTCACCTCGTTCCTCCTCCGGACGATCAGCTGGAAGGTGATCCTCGGCGACGCCGGGCCGCTCCTCGGGCCGCTGAAGGACGTCGGCCTCCTCCCCGACGAGTTCCGGCTCCTCGCGACGCCGCTCGCGGTGATCGCCGGGATCACGTACAACTTCCTCCCGTTCATGACGCTCCCCGTCTACGTCGCGCTCGAGAAGGTGGACGGGCGGCTCGTCGAGGCGGCGAAGGACCTCTACGCCGGACCGTGGCGGCCGGGCGGCGCGTTCGTCGGCGGCGGGGTGGGCGCGGTCCTCCTCGGGGTCCTCGGTCTCGTCTTCGAGGCCGACTGGCCGCTCTTCGCGCTCGTCGGCGCCGTCGGGGGCGCGCTCATCGCGTGGCTCTTCATCTCCGAGGCGTTCATCCGGGTCACGTTCCCGCTCTCCCTCCCCGGCGTCTTCGCGGGCGGGCTCCTCACGTTCATCCCGGCGATCGGCGACTACATCAACGCGGAGCTCCTCGGGAACCCGAACACGAACATGATCGGGAACGTGATCCAGAACAAGTTCCTCACCCAGAACGACTACCCGACCGCCGCCGCCCTCAGCTTCATCCTCATGGCGGGGGTCCTCGTCGTCGTCACCGTCTACGCGCGGGTCCTCGGGACGGAGGAGCTCTCCTCCGCGGCGGCCCGGGTCTAGGTGAGCCGATGAGCACCGCGAACGCCCTCCCGCCCGCGGCGCGACTCCGCGGCGCCCCGCTCGCGACGCGGCTCGGCGGCCTCGTGGACCGCTGGTCGCTCGTCCTCTACACGGCGCTCGCGGTGATCTACCTCCTCCTCCCGGTCTCGGTGATCGTCCTCTTCAGCTTCAACGACCCGGCGGGGCGGAGCAACGTCGTCTGGCAGGGCTTCACGCTCGACTACTGGCTCGACCCGCTCGCCCCGCTCGGCCTCGCCGAGGCGGTGGGGCTCAGCCTCCTCATCGCGGTCCTCGCGACCGCGGGTGCGACCGTCCTCGGGACGCTCATCGCCCTCGCGCTCGAGCGCTACCGCTTCCGTGGCCGGAGCGCCGCGAACAGCCTCATCTTCCTGCCGATGGCGACGCCGGAGATCATCCTCGGCGCCTCGCTGCTGACGTTCTTCGTGACGCTCGCGGGGCCGCCCTTCTTCCCGCTGAACGTCACGACGATCCTCATCGCCCACGTGATGTTCAACATCAGCTACGTCGTCGTGACGGTCCGCGCACGGCTCGCCGGCTTCCCCCGCCACCTCGAGGAGGCGGCGATGGACCTCTACGCGAACGAGTGGCAGACGTTCTGGCGGGTCACCTTCCCGCTCATCCTCCCCGGCATCGTCGCCGCCGCGCTCCTGGCGTTCAGCCTCTCGATCGACGACTTCGTCATCACGAACTTCACCGCGGGGAAGACGCAGACGTTCCCCATGTACATCTACGCGAAGTCCCGGATCGGGATCCCGGTCGAGGTGAACGTGATCGGGACGATGATCTTCCTCGCCGCCGTCGGGGCGGTCGCGGTCACGACGCTCGCGAGCCGGCGCCGCCGCTGACCGGCCCACCCGCGCCATCCGCACGACCCGTCCCGGCCGTACCTCCCGTACGATCCGCACGACCCGACCTCGAGAGGAGCCCGCGATGACCGCCCCGACGACCCGCCCCGCCGCTCACGACACGTCGGTGATCGCCCCCGTCTGGGGCCGGATCACGAACCTCGTCATCGACCGCGGCGAGGGCTCGTGGCTCGTCACCGTCGACGGGGAGCGCTACCTCGACTACAGCTCCGGGATCGGCGTCGTGAACACCGGCCACGCCCACCCCCACGTCGTCGCGGCCGTCCAGGCGCAGGCGGCGAAGATCCTCCACTCGCAGCAGAACATCACGTACCACGAGCCGGGGCTCCGGCTCCACGAGCGGCTCCGCCACGTCCTCCCGGGCGAGGGGTGGGGCGCCTTCCTCTCGAACAGCGGCGCCGAGGCCGTCGAGGCGTCGGTGAAGCTCGCCCGGATCGCGACCGGCCGCCCGGTGATCATCGGCTTCCGCTACGGGTACCACGGCCGGACCGGCCAGACGATGGCGCTCACGACGGCGAAGGACGTCTACCGCGGCCACTTCGAGCCGCTCCCGGGCTCCGTCTACCACACCGCCTACCCGTACTGCTACCGGGCGCCGGGCGGCGGCCACTCCCCCGCCGCCTGCACGTGCGACTGGGAGGCGCAGCTCGAGCTCACGTTCCACCAGTACGTCTACCCCGAGCACGTCGCGGCGATCATCGTCGAGCCGGTCCTCGGGGAGGGCGGCTACATCGTGCCGCCCCCCGGGTTCCTCCCGCGGCTCCGCGAGATCACCCGCCGGCACGGGATCCTCCTCATCGCCGACGAGGTCCAGACGGGCTTCGGCCGGACCGGCGAGCTCTTCGCGGTCCGCCACTGGGACGTGGAGCCCGACATCCTCGTCATGGCGAAGGGGATCGCGTCGGGGCTCCCGCTCTCCGGGATCCTCGCGAAGCGCACGATCCTCGACCTCCTCCCGCCCGGGACCCACGGCGGGACGTACGGCGGGAACGTCGTCGCGTGCGCCGCGGCGAACGCGACGCTCGACGTCATCGAGTCCGAGGGGCTCGTGAAGAACGCCCGCGAGCGCGGCCGCCAGCTCCTCGACGGCCTCCGGACGATCGCGGCGAAGTACCCGACCGTCGGCGACGTCCGCGGCCTCGGGCTCATGGTGGGGCTCGAGTTCGTCCAGCCGGGCGTCGGCGACGGCAGGACGCCGAACCCCGACGTGACCTCGAAGGTGAAGGCGGCGGCGCTCGAGCGCAAGCTCATCGTCCTCACCGCGGGGACCTACTCGAACGTCGTCCGGATCATCCCGCCGCTCGTCACGACGGCGGCCGAGATCGACCACGCGCTCGGGGTCCTCGACGAGTCGCTCGCCGCGGCGGGGGCGTAGCCGGGGCGACGCACCGGGCCGCCTCCTATCCGCGGAGCCGGCGCAGCACCTCGTCGTGGATCGTGCCGTTCGTGGCGACGGCGGAGCGTGAGTCGATCCGCCGCTCTCCGGCGTGGTCCGTGAGGCGGCCACCCGCCTCCTCGACGATGACGACCGGCGCCGCCAGGTCGTACGGGTGGAGGCCGGTCTCCACCATCACCTCCGCGGCGCCCTCGGCCACGAGCACGTAGCCCCAGAAGTCGCCGAAGCCGCGGTCGCGCCATGACGCATCGACCACGGCGTCGAAGCCGGGCATCTTCCCGCTCCCGAGCGCGTCCCGGCGGCTCGAATGGAGGACGTGGCCCACGCCGAGGTCCTCGATGCCCGAGACGCGGAGCCGGCGCTCGAGCGGCGCGCCCGAACCGCCCGGCGTCCGGCCCCATGACCCGAGCCCTCGCGCCGCCCACCACCGCGAGCCGAGCGCCGGTGCGGAGATCATCCCGAGCTGGAGCTCGCCGTCCGCCTCGACCCCGAGGAGCGTCGCGAACACGGGCACGCCGCGCATGAAGTTGTGGGTCCCGTCGATCGGGTCGATGTACCAGCGGACCGGCGCCGACCCACGCGCCTCTCCGTACTCCTCGCCCACGAGGCCGTGGGCCGGGTAGGCCGCCTCGATCCGACCCCGGACGGCGCGTTCCACCGCTTCGTCGGCGGCCGTGACGAACGTCCGGTCCGGCTTGCGGTCGACCCGGATGTCGCGGCGGAACGCCTCGAGCGCGATCGCGTCCGCCTCGTCGCAGGCGGCATGGGCGAGTGCCAGCCACTCGCGGAGCGTCGCCGCGGGGACGCGGGCGAGCGACGCGCTCCACTCCGGGCCGAAGGGGACGCTCACGGGCGGTGGATCGGTCGGTCCCGGCCGCCTCAGCCGGCGGCGACGCCCGCGAGCGACGCGGGCAGCGGCCGATGGAGCGCCGCCGGGGTGACGTAGCGCGCGACGACCCCGGACGAGCCCACCGTCCCGAGCTGCTTCATGAGGAAGTCGATCTTCGCCGCCTGGGTCGCGAGGATCTCGTCCCGTGACGCGAGATCCCAGAGCCGGCGCTTGAACGGCCCGATCGCCTTCTTCCGCGTCGTGTAGATGAACTGCTCGTCGGTCTGGTCGGGCTTCCGCTCGTCGAGCGCGTTCGCGAAGCACCACGCCTCGATCTCGCGGTGGAGCTCGGCCGGGAAGGCCGGGTGCTCGTAGAGGGCGTTCTGGAAGCCGGTGGCGAGGTGGATCTCCGCGGTCCCCACCTTCGGGAAGTGGTGGAAGAGCTCGTCCGGGAGCGTCGAGGCGCCGTGCTGGACCGCGCCGGCGAGTCCGTGCTTCCGGGCGATCGCCCCGAGCTGCTCGAGGACGCCGAAGTCGAGCTTCACCTCCGCGACGCCGCCGTCCGGGAGCGGCACCCCGCCGTGGCTCGTCCCGGTCTGGACCGAGACCTTCGAGATCCCGACCGCGCCGGGCGCCCGCCGGTCGAGCTCGCGCCGGAACCCCTCGAGGTAGGCGGTCAGCTCCGCGGGGGTCGAGTTCTGCTTCCCGACCTCGCCGATCTCGCCGCCGACGCTGACGGTGACGCCGTCCGCCTCGAGGCTCCGGATCAGCGCGGTCAGCTCGGCCGCGCGGACGTAGTTCTCGCGCTGCTCCTCGTCGACGTTCGGCTTCGAGAGGTCGACGAGCGTGGAGCTGTCGATGTCGATGTTCCGGTAGCCGGCTGCGAGCGCGTCGCGGCACGCCTTCCGGATCTCCTCGGTGGTCGCCTCGGGATCGGCGGCGTACTTCTTCGCGTTGAACTGGTAGTGGTCGCCCTGGATGAAGACCGGGCCGCGCCAGCCGGCCGCGATCGCGCCGGCGAGGACGCTCGTCACGTAGTCCTGGACACGCTGGAACGTGTACGTCTGCTCGCTCCGCGCGAGCTCGAGGATCACCGCTCCCGCGTCGTTCCGGGCCGCCGTCTCGAAGACGATCCGCGCCATGTCGAACGTCTGGGCGCGGATGTTGATCGCCGGTACCGTGAACCCGTCCCACTCGCCGCGCGCGCGGGCGGCGTACATCTCGTGGATCGACGCGGAAGGGGCGCCGAGCGCCTGGCTCGCCTCCCAGACGATCCAGCGGGCCGCCTCGGCGGTCGGGTCGTCCGTCGTGAAGGCGGCCGTCCACGCCAGGTCGCGGATCCCGCCCGCACGGAAGCGGATCTCGTCGTCGATGACGAGTCGCTCCCCGTCGAGGTGGGCGATCCCGGAGAGGGCGGCGAGGAGCTCGGGGACCGAGCCGGCGACGGTGACCATCGGTGCACTCCTTCGGCTGCG
>JBJOLT010000103.1:0-7046 GCA_046045415.1 Chloroflexota bacterium
GTCGGTCGCGACGGCGGACCTCGCGGAGGAGGTCCTCGTCGGCGCCTTCGCCGGCGGGTCGCTCGTCGTCGGCGGCCACCTCCCCGGGACGAGCGGCCGGGACCCCGGCCTCGCGGCGATCTCGGTCGCGGACGGGTCGGTGGAGCGTCTCATCGAGCCGGCCGCGCTCCCGGGCTGGGACGGCGACGTCGCGAGGACCGTCGGGATCTCGCGAAGCGGCCGGACGATCGTCTCCGGCGCGTGCATCCCGGAGCGGTGCGCGCTCGACCTCGTCGACCCGGCGAGCGGCGACGTCCGGCGGATCGTCGAGGCGATCGACGCCTTCCCCGGCATCGTCACCGACGAGGTCGTGGTCGTCGGCGACGCGGAGTCGACGTGGATCGCGGCGCTCGACCTCGCCACCGGGGAGCGCCGGTGGGGTCGCGGCGACGGGGAGTTCCAGCACGGCTACGCGACGCCCGACGGACTCCTCGTCCAGGCGGTCGTCCGGCCCGCCGACGGCACGTTCTCGCTCGAGCTCATCGACCCGGTGACGGGGAGCGGGCGGCCGGTGATCGTCAGGGACGTCGCCGAGGGGCTCGCGCTCTGGCCCGAGCTCTCGACCGGGCGGACGGCCGTGGTCGGGACGGGGGCGACCTTCGCGGACGCCGCGGTCGCCGGGGGACCGGTGAGCGCCGCCGCGGTGGATCTCGCGAGCGGTGCGCTCTCGCCGGGCGCGGTGTCGATCGACCTCGGCCCGTAGCGGGCGCCGCCCGGTCCCCTCCCCGCCCGCCGCTCCCCGCCCGGTCCGCCCCTCCCCGCCCGCCGCTCCCCGCCCGCCGGCAGGAGCTCCTCATGCGCCACCTCCGTCACGCCTCGCTCGTCCTCGCCCTCGCCGTCCTCGTCACGGCGGCCGGCCTCGCCGACCCGTCGGCCGCCGCGGCCCACGTCCCGACGGCCGGCGCGAGCCGCGGCAGCTTCGCGGACCTCCCCGACCAGCTCGTCCCGTACCGGTGGGCCGCGACGACGTACCCGTCCTGGCTCACCGCGGCCGCGACCGGGGCGCTCGCCGGCTACCGGAACGACAACAACAGCCGGGGTCCGCGGCCGGTCCTCGCGACGAGCGCGAACGCGACCGTCGGCTACACGGGCGCGCTCACCTCGCCGTGCAACTCGGTCCAGAACCTGCAGTGGCTGCAGTGCGCGGCGAACGGCGGGACCGCCTCGTTCCGGATCCACGTCCGCGACTTCGAGCGGGCGCCGTACGGCGACTGGCGCTGGTGGGACCGGGCGGCGACCTGCCTCGCGGCGACGGGAGCGCGGGCGAGCGGGTGCTGGCTGATCGGCCGGGCGATGATCCACGAGGCCGGCCACGCCATCCCCGGGTTCGGGCACGACGGGCAGACCGAGGCGGAGACCGTGATGCGCTCGACGAGCCCGCAGGTGGGGACGGCGGGGGGCGCCCGGACGACGTACGAGCGGTGCGACGAGGCGGCGCTCCAGCTCCTCTGGGACCTCGCGGACCTCGCGGGGCCGTACGCGGACTGCCTCGACCACATCGGCGGCGCCGGGACGTCGGGGCTCAGGACGACCCTCTCGATCGGGTCCACCGGCTACCGCGCCTGCACCGGCTCGACGGCCGCGGTCGGCGGCCGGCTCGCGACGGCGACCGATTCGCGCTACGGGAAGCTGAGCGGGAACCCGCTCGCGGGGCGGCTCGTCCGGCTCGACCGGAAGCTCCGGAGCGCGACGACGTGGACGACCGGGGTCGATGCGATCGCCGCGACCGCGGTGTCCGGCGGGACGAACTGGAGCCGTGCCCTCGCCTCGCCCTCGGGCCTCGCGGGGACGTGGGACTACCGCGCGCGGTTCGAGGGGGACCGGTCGCTCGATCCGGCGGCGACGGTCGGCTTCTCCGTCACGTGGTCGGCCTGCTGGTGAGGGCCGGTCGGGCCGGCGACCCGCTACTCCTCGGCGCGGAAGGTGAGCCCGTTCGACCCGGCGGTGAGCGTCAGGGTCGCGGCCTCGATCTCGAACGCGACGTCCCCCTGGAGGAGTCCGAGGATCGCCGCCTCGACCTCCATCCGCGGCTCGTCGCACATCATCCGGGTCGTCGCGATGGGGCCGAACGCGATCGTCCCGTCGCCGATCGTCGCGCTCCCCGAGCCGCCGTTGCACCCGGCCTCCACCTGGACGCTCCCGCCGGAGAAGGTGAGCGCGGCGACGACGCCGGCAGGCACGCTCGAGGCGGCCTGCTCGGTGAGGATCCCGTCGAGGACCCAGCGGGTCCCCTCGATCGGCCGGTCCGGATCGGCGACCTCGCGGTCGGTGAGCGTCACGCGGATCCCCTCCTGCTGCAGCGTCAAGGTGTCGCCGGCGAGCCCGACGAGCGCCCCGGCGAGGAGCCCGCTCACCCAGACGTCCTGGTCCATGAGCGCGGGTTCGCACGCCATCTCGGTCGTCATCAGCTGGTCGGCGACGAGCCGTCCCCCCTCGATCCGGTAGGCGCCGCCGATCGAGTTGCAGCCGGCGTTCGCGCCGATCGACTCCCCGTCGAACGTGAGGCTGATCCGGCTCCCGGGGACGAGGTCGCGACCGACGACCTCGGTGGAGAGGAAGGTCCGTCCGTCGAGCGCCGCGGGGAGGTCGCCCCCCGACCCCGCCCCGGATCCGCCGCCGCAGGCGGCGATGGTGGCGGCGAGGAGCGTCGCGGCGAGCGGGAGCGAGGGGGTGCGGGTCATCGGGCGGGTCCTCCGGACGGTGTGGTCGTCATCCCGTCGACGCCGCAGGGGACCCGCCGGTTCCGCCGCCGGTGAAACGGGACGGCGCCGCATCCCTCGTCGGGGCGGCGCCGTCGAGCGCATCGACCGGGGCGACGTTCGTCGCCGACGGGTCAGGCGGGGACGGCCTCGTTCGGCGAGAAGATCGAGGTCTGCGCCTCCTCGGGGAGCATGACGCCGAGGATCTTCTGGAGCGCGAGGAGGTGGACGCACGAGCTCCAGCTCTCGAAGTAATGGCAGGTGCAGTGCCAGCTACCGGCGTCGAGGCGGACGTGGTGCGTGTCGTTGTCGCCGCGGAAGGTCAGCGAGAGGCCGTCGATCGTCACGCGATCGAGCTCGCGGGCGTACCGATTCGCCTTCTCGACCTTGCCGATCAGGGAGCTGTGCATCGATCCTCACCTCCGTGCCCGGGCGGGCTGCGGTGCCGCCATCCGGCCATCGCACCGCCGGCCGGACGTGACGGTCGCAGCCATGACGATACACCCGGCGGGCACGGACGGACAGGCCGACGGGGCGGCGGCGGGGCGGGCGGGGCGGCGGCGACGGGTCGCGTCGACGCGCGGTCCGGTCGGGTCCTGAGGGGTCCCGTCCGGGTCCTGGGGGGCGCCGGGTGCGCGGAGGCACCGGAAGCCCGGGCGGCGCCTTGCCCGGCCGCCATGCGCACCGCTACGGTCGTGGCCGCCCGGGCGAGCAGCGGATGTTCGCACGACCCGACCGACGACCAGAGGAGATCCGATGAAGAAGTACACGACGATCGTCGCTGCGGCGCTCCTCGCGCTCGCGGTGGCGGCGACCCCGGTCTTCGCGGCGGGGCCGAAGAACGGCGGCGGTGGCGGCTCCGGCAGCTCTTCCGGCGGTAGCGGAGCCGGTGGCTCCGACGCGGGCGGCGGCAGCGGTTCCGGCGGTTCCGGCGGCGGCAGCGGTTCCGGCGGGCGGCGCTGACCTCACCCGCGAACAGAACGAGAGCCCCGGGGTGCCCCCCGGGGCTCTTCGATTCCCCGGCCGGCGTCAGCCCCGGAGCAGCTCGCGGAGCTGCGGGATCGCGTCGAGCATCGCGGGGGTCACCCGCTCCCGCTCGAGCCGCGCGACGCGTGGCCCGGTCCGTCCGGTCGCGATCGACCGGGTGGGCGTGACGACGAGATCCGCGACGACGTCGTGGGGCTCCATCGGGAGCGCCGCCTCGACGACCTGGACGTCGTGGACGAGGACGGCGACCGGCGCGTCCGCCGGGACCGCCCCGACCTCGCGGAGGAGCGCCCACTCGAGGTCGAAGTAGCCGCGCCCCTTCCCGAGACGGAGCCCCGCGGCGGTGACGCCGAGCGCGCCGGTCACGAGGAGGTCCGGCCGGGCCGCCGCCGCGATCTCCCGGAGCGTCACCGGGCGGGCGAGCTCGCCGATCCCCTCCATCGTGCTCCCGAGCGCCGCCTCCGCAGCGCTCAGCCCCGACCCGTCGAGGAGGAGGAAGCCGCGCCGGATCCCGCAGGTGGGGACGAGGAGGCGACGGCCGTCGAGGAGGACACGCTCACGGAGCCGGCGGAGGCCGTTGTCCGGCGTGACGAGGAGCGTCGAGGCCGCGGCGTACGACGGGTCCGCGACGAGCCGGCGGGTCGCGGCCTCGCTCCCCTCGAAATCGGCGATGAACTCGAGGAGCTCCCAGTGGTGGCGGTGGTCCGGCCGGGCGACCGGGCGGAGCCGCGCGACGAGCTCGTCCCGGAGCGCCGCCTTCGCAGCGGCACGGGACGGCCCCACCGCTACGAGCCCCGGACGAGCCGCTCGCCGGCGGTGACGAGCGCCTCGCGGAGCTCGGCCGAGGTCGCCTCGGTGTAGACGCGGACGAGCGGCTCCGTCCCGCTCGTCCGGATGAGGAGCCACGAGCCGTCGGCGGTGAAGAACTTGAAGCCGTCCTTCGTGCTGAGCGGATCGGTCCGCGCGATCGAGATCCCGTCGAGGTGCGTCGGCGGGGCCGCGGCGAGCCCCTCGAGGAGCCGCTGCTTCGCCGCCGGGTACGCGCCGCGCTCGACATGGACGTCGACCCGTCGGTAGAAGGAGGCCCCGGCGAGCTCGTGGAAGGCGGCGATCGCCGTGGAGACCGGCCAGCGCCCGGCCGCCCGCTCGCGGAGGAAGAGGTCGAGGAGGAGGAGGTCGGCGTAGATGCCGTCGCGCTCCGGGAGGTGCATCCCGAAGCCGAAGCCGCCCGACTCCTCCGCCCCCATCATCGCGCCGGTCTCGATCATCTTCGGCCCGATGTACTTGAAGCCCACCGGCGTCTCGTGGACGTCGATCCCGAAGTGGCGCCCGAGCCGCTCCGCCATCGACGTGTTGTTCACGCTGACGACGACCGGGTCGCGCCGACCCCGGTGCTCGGCGAGGTAGTACATGAGGAGGCCGGTCACCTGGAGCTGGTGGATGAAGACGCCGTGCTCGTCGGCCGCGCCGGCCCGGTCCGCATCCCCGTCGAGGAGGAGCCCGAGGTCGTAGCCGCCGCCGCTCATGAGGCCGAGCGCCTCGTTCACGTGCGGCGGGATCGGCTCGGGGTTCACCCCGCCGAAGAAGGGGTTCCGCTCGCGGTGGATCTCCGTCACCGAGATCCGGCCGTCCGCGAGGAGGCGCGGGATCCAGCCGGCGCCCGCGCCGTAGAGCGGGTCGACGATGATCCGCGCGTCGGCCGCCCGGAGCGCATCGAGGTCGAGGGTCCGGCGGACGAACCGCTCGTAGCCGGGATACGCGTCGTAGAGCTCGACGAGGTTCGCCTCGAGCGCCTCGGCGAAGGGCCGCCGCTCGATCGCCGTGCCGGCGTTCGCCTCGAGCTCGCGCTCCAGCGCGGCGATGATCTCCGGTCCCGCGGCGGACCCGCTCGGCGCCTTCACCTTGAAGCCGTTGTCGGTCCACGGGTTGTGGCTCGCGGTGATGACGACGCCCGCGGCGGCGCCCCGCTCCACCACCTCGTACGAGGAGATCTGCGTCGGGACGGCGCTCGCGGAGAAGGCGACCGGGATCCCGTGCGCGACGAGGACCTCCGCGGCGGCCTGGGCGAAGAACTCCGACGAGAAGCGCCGGTCGTACGCGACGACGACCCCCTTCGCCGCCTCGCCGCGCCCGACGACGTACCGGCCCACGGCGTCGGCGCAGCGGCGGACGTTCTCGAACGTGAAGTCGTCGGCGACGCGGGCGCGCCAGCCGTCGGTCCCGAAGACGATCCGGGTGGGCTGCGGGGTCTCGGCGATCGTCGTCACGTGGGTCCCTCCTCCGGGGTCAGCTCCGCCCCGCCTCGGCCGCCGCGACGCGCGCGGCGAGCGCCTCGACGACCCCGCGCGCGGGACCCGCTCCGACGAGGAGCGCGCTCGGCCCGTCGGGGTCGAGGATACCCGCCACCGGGCCGGACTCGACGCGGAGCCCTCCGTCGCGGCGCCGGACGACGAGGTCGCCGGGGCCGGCCTCCGCCGGCTCCCCCGCCTGGACGACGCGGCCGCCCCCCGGTGCGCCGAGCGCGGCGAGGAGCGAGCCCCAGCTCCCGAGGTCGCTCCAGCCGGCGTCGAGCGTCCCCATCGCGACGAGCCCGTCCGCCGCGGCCGGCTCCATCACCGCGTAGTCGATCGAGACCGAGCGGATCTCCGGGTAGACCTCCGCGAGCCGTCCGGTCCGGTGCGCCCCCTCGAGCGGCCCGACGACGTCCGCCGCGTACCGCTCCAGCGCCTCGCGGATCGCCCGCCGGCGCCAGAGGAACATCCCCGCGTTCCACGCGACCCCGGGCGTCGCGACGAGCTCGCGGGCGCGCGCATCGTCCGGCTTCTCCTGGAAGGCGGCGAGCGGGTACGCGCGGAGGCCGTCGCGCTCCTCGCCGCGATCGAGGTGCGGGAGGAGGTAGCCGTACTCCGTCGCGGGCCGGTCCGGCGCGACGCCGAGCGTGACGAGCGGCGCGGCCACCCCGAACGCGCCGGTCGCGACGCCCGTCGCGGCGGCCCGGACGACGCGGCGGAAGGCCGCCTCGTCGGCGATCGTCTGGTCCGCGGGGAGGACGAGCATCACCTCGTCGTCGGGTCGCTCGAGGGCGATCGCCGCGAGCGCGATCGCGGCGGCGGTGTTCCGCCCGACCGGCTCCTCGAGGATCGTCACGCCGGGGGCCTGTGCCCGGACGAGCGGCGCGTAGCGACGGTCGGTGACGACGGCGATGTCGGCGGGCCGGAGGCCGAGGTCGACCCCGTCCCGCTCGAGGACGCGGCGGACCGTCCGCTGGAAGAGCGTCTCGTCGCCGAGGAGCGGGATGAACGGCTTCGGCCGCTCCGGTGA
>JBJOLT010000024.1:0-11714 GCA_046045415.1 Chloroflexota bacterium
GCACACCGAGGTCCCGCTGCGCATCCGCGGCGACCTCCGCGCATGGGACGCCACGCTCGGCGACGGTCGGTTCGTCTACGGGGTCGAGGCCGAGACCTCGCCGCACGACTCCCAGGCCACCTCGCGCCGGATCCGGCTCAAGATCCGCGACGGGGAGGTGGACGGCGCGATCCTCGTCCTGGCCGACACGATCCAGTCGCGCCGCTTCCTCGTAGCCGCCGACGACCACCTCCGTGCCGCCTTCCCGATCGACGGCGACGTGGCCCTCGGCCGACTCGCCCTCGGCGAGGACCCCGGCGGCAGCGCGATCATCGTCATCCGCCGCTCGCGCCGCTTCCCGCCCGCCTGAGCCCCGGCCCGCGCACCTCGGCTGGCGCGCCTCGGGCATCTCGGCTGACGCGCCTCGGGCACCTGAGCCCCGGCCCGCGAACCTCGGCTGACGCGCCTCGGGCGCCTGAGCCCAGGCCCGCGCCCCGGCCGACGCGCCCCGCCGACACGGGCGTGCACGCGACGCGCCCCCACGCCGGCGCCGTTGCGCCCCACGCAACCAACGCGGTACGCGACGCGTCGAAAGGGTCGTTCCGGCCCCTCCGTACGCGCTTGGTTGCGCCCGACGCAACGAACGGCCCCGATCCCGCCTCGCGGTTGCGCCCCACGCAACCAACGCGGTACGCGCCGCGCCCAAGGCCCTGTTCAGGCCCCTCCGTACGCTCTTGGTTGCGCCCGACGCAACGAACGGCCCGGATCCGAGCCCCCACGCCGGCGCCGTTGCGCCCCACGCAACCGACGCGGTACGCGCCGCGCCAAAGGCCCTGTTCCGGCCCCTCCGTACGCTCTTGGTTGCGCCCGACGCAACGAACGGCCCGGATCCGCGCCCCCACGCCGGCTCCGTTGCGCCCCACGCAACCAACGCGGTACGCGCTGCGCCCAAGGCCCTGTTCAGGCCCCTCCGTACGCTCTTGGTTGTGCCCGACGCAACGAACGGCCCGTATCAGGCCCGCACCCCCCGCCGCGCACCCGCGCCCCGCCGCGCGCCCCCTAGCGCAGGCCCATCCGCTCCCGGACTTCGGCCATGGTCGACTGGGCGATCGGCCGCACCCGTTCGGCCCCGGCGGCGAGCACCTCGTCCACCTTGCCGGGCGACGCCATCAGCTCGCGGTACCGCTCGCGCGCCTCCGCGTAGTGCGCGATGACGCGCGAGGCGAGGAGCTTCTTCGTGTCGACGCATCCGGTCGTCGCGGTCCGCTCTCCCTCCCAGACGTCCTCGTAGTCGTCCCCGAAGGAGCGGTGGAGCTGGCAGACGTTGCAGACCTGCGGCCGACCCGGGTCGGTCCGAAGGACCCGCTTCGTGTCGGTGACCATCGACATGATCTGGCGTCGGACGGTCTCCTCGTCCGCGAAGATCTCGATCGTGTTCCCGATCGACTTCGACATCTTCCGGACCCCGTCGGTCCCGAGGACGATCGGCGCGGAGGTGAAGACCGCCTGCGGCTCCGGGAACGTGTCGCCGTAGCGCGAGTTGAAGGTCCGGACGATCTCGCGCGAGAGCTCGAGGTGCGCCGCCTGGTCCTTCCCGACCGGGACCATGCTCGCCTTGTAGAGGACGATGTCGGCCGCCTGGAGGACCGGGTAGGTGAGCAGCCCGTGGTTCACGTCGTCGGGCTGGTTCTGCTTCTTCTCCTTGTAGGTCGGCGTCCGCTCGAGCCAGCTGACCGGCGTCACCGTCGCGAGGAGCCACGCCAGCTCGGTGTGCTCCGGCCGATGCGACTGGACGAAGAGGGTGCATCGCTCGGGGTCGAGGCCGAGGGCGAGGAGCGCCGCCGCCATCTCCCGCGTCTGCCGGCGGAGCCGCTCCGCGTCGTGGACGCTGGTGAGCGCGTGGTAATCGACGATGCAGTAGATCGCCTCGTACTCGTACTGCAGCGTGACGTAGTTCCGGATCGCCCCGAGGTCGTTCCCGATGTGCGGGGCACCCGACGGCTGGATCCCGCTGAAGATCCTCGGGCGCGGCGCAGGGGCGCGCACCGGGTCGGGGGCGGGGACGACGTCGATCGCCATGGCGTCGGAGTCTACCGGACGCACCGGGCCCCTCGGCGGTCGGCGGCGGTCGGTGGCTCGGGGCGCCCGCACGGGGCGCCCGCTCGGGGCGGCGGCTCGGGGCGGCGGCTCGGGGCGGCGGCTCGGGGCAGCGGCTCGGGGCGCCCGCGCACCGGACCCACCTGCCGCGCCGCACCGGGCCCCCCGGTGGTGCGGGCACCGGACCACCGCGTCATTCCGGCACCGCCCGGGCACCGCCTACGGTCCGTCCCCGACGCAGCCGACCCTCCCGGTTGCCGAACGACGAGGACCGACATCGATGAAGACGACCGACCCGAACCCGACGACGACCGAGGCGAACCAGGCGACCGCCGGCGCGATCGACGCCGTGCTCCAGGCCGCAGGCGGTAGCGCCGGTGGCGCTGGTGAAGCGATCGGTGCCGAGCTCCAGGCCGCAGGTGGTGGCGCCGTGGCGCCCCGACGCCTCGCGCCGCGCTGGCTGCTTCGCCAGGTCGCGCTCGCGGGGGGCCTCACCCTCGCGCTCACCGTCGGGGTGATCGGCGTCGCCGCCTCGACCGACCTCGTCGCCGGCTGGTCGCCGCTCGTCGGGGCCTCGGAGCCGGCGAGCTCGGACGGGACGGGCGTCGATCCGTCGAGCGGCACGGATCCGTCGAGCGGCACCGACCCGTCGAGTGGCACGGACCCCTCCAGCGGCACGGACCCCTCCAGCGGCACCGATCCGTCCAGCGGCAGCGGCTCCGAGGATGCCGCCCCCGTGCTCCCCGGCTGGCAGGGCAAGTCGGCCGAGCACCGCAGCGCTCGCGCGGTCGCCGTCCTGACCGCGAACGTGGCGAAGAAGGCCGCCAAGGCCGAGGCCAAGGCCGCCGCACGGTCGGGCGCCACGTCCGGCGACGACACGTCGGCCCCGACCGCCGACGCGCCGGCCGCCCCCGCCCCTGCCGCCACGACCCCGGCTGCAGCTCCCGCTGCCGCCCCTGCCGCGAACGCCGGGGCGAAGAGCAAGGGCGGCCAGTCCGGCAGGACGGCTGCCCGGGGCAAGTCGGGAAAGCGCGGCGGCTGACCCGAGGCTCCGCGATCGCCCGGCCTCGGCCCGCTCGTCACACTCCTTCTGAGTCGGCACACCCCGTTGCGCTCCACGCAACCAACGCGGTACGCGGCGGCCCGGTCGTTCGGGAGTCACGCTCGGATCCACCGGGCTGGCCCTCGACCCGGCCGCCGCACCGGCTCGCTTGTTCGCGAGATGGTCGGTCGAAACGAACATTCGCTCGACCGAACCGACCACCGAATCCGCCCCGTGCAGTCTTGGTTGCGCCTGGCGCAACACGGCCCCGGCCCCGCCACTCACCCCGGCCCCGGCCCGGCGCAACACGGCCCCGGCCCCGCCACTCACGCCGGCCCCGCCACCGGCCCCGCCACCCACCCCGCGACCGCGGTGCCGGCCCGATCACTCCGCGGCTTGGCGCGCTCGCTACACTCCCCCGACGGCACGGACCTGACCCGCGCCGCTACGAGCAGTGAACCCCGGGCCCCCTCCGGGTCGAACCGAGGATGACCGTGCGCCTCTCGACCCGCTCCCTCGTCGTTCTCTTCGCCGCCCTCATCGTCGGGATCGCGGCCTCGAGCATCGCGGTCGTCCCGGCCGAGACCTCGGAGGAGGCGACGATGCGGCTCTGGCTCGCCGCGCGCGCCGCCGGCTTCGTCGCGTTCATCCTCCTCACGGCCGAGGTGGCGATCGGCCTCCTGATGAGCCACCCGGAGAACCCGACCCGCTGGAAGCTCTCGAAGACGGTCTTCCCGTGGCACGAGAACCTCACCGTCTTCACGTTCGCGTTCGTCGGCGTCCATGTCGCCTCGCTCGCGGCCGACCCGTACGCGGGCGTCGGCATCGGCGGCGCGCTCATCCCCGGCCTGTCGGAGTACCGGAGCGTCCCCGTCGCGCTCGGCGTTCTCGCTGCGTACGCGGCGGTGATCGTCGCGGCGACCGCCCGCTTCACCTCGATCCTGCCGCGCGGCGTCTGGCTCAAGATCCACCGACTCAGCCTCGGGGTCTGGGCGCTCGCCTGGCTCCATGGTGTCTACGCCGGCACCGACACGCTCGCGACCGGTGGCCTCTACCTGGGCTCGGGGCTTCTCCTCGTCCTCCTCGCGTCGTATCGGTACTGGGTGAACCGCCCTGCGCGACGAGCGCCGGTCCCCGCAACGCCCGCCACGGCCATCTCCGCCCTGACCCCCACCTCGGCCCCCGCCTCGGCCCCCATCCCGGAAGGAGCACTTCGATGACCAGGGAGACCACACCGCTCCGCCGCGCGATCGTCGCCGGCGGCGCCATCGCGGCGCTCGCGACCGGGGCGCTCTCCGTGTCGGCCGCGGCCGGCTTCGTCGCCACGAACGACCCGACCCCCGATCCCACGACCGGGCCGCTCACCCAGGCCCTCGCCGCCGAGCGCGAGCGGAGCGTCGCGCTCTCGACCCGCCTCACCGAGCTCCAGGAGAAGCTCATCCGGCTCGAGTCGGGGATCTCGGCGGCGGAGTCGAACGCCGGGTCGGATGCCGCGGCCATCGACGAACTCCGGACCGCGCTCGCCGACGCGCAGGCCGAGCTCGCCGAGCTCGAGGCGAAGCTCGCCCGCGAGGCGGCTGCGGCACGGGCTGCGCAGGCCGCTCCCCCGACCGTGGCGACGACCGGCGCCTCCGGCGACTGGGATGACGACGAGGACGGCGAGGAGGAGCACGAGGATCACGAGGAGCACGGGGAGGACGACGACTAGGTGTCGACCCCCCGGATCCCGACCTCCCGGATCCCGACCCCCCGGATCCCGACCCACCTCGCGGTCCTCGCCGGCCTCTCGGCGGGGCTCTACTCGGGTGCGCTCGCCGTCGTGAGCCTCCTGCAGGCCGAGGAGGCCGCGGCGAAGGTTGCCGCGGCAGAGCCGCCCGCGGCCGAGGTCGCCCTGATCCGAGCCGAGAACGCAGCGCTCGAGGCGGCGATCGCGGCGCTCGACTCGGGCCTCGAGCCGCTCGCCGCCGCAGCCGATCGCGCCGAGGCGAACGCGAGCGCCCTCGCCGCCCGGAGGCATGAACTCGAGGTGGCGCTCGCGGACCTGACCGCGCAGCTGACCGGGGTCCGCGTCCCGGTCGCCTCGCGGCCCAGCGGAAGTGGCGCTGGCGGTTCGGCCTCGGGATCGGCCTCTCGTCCTTCGGGCGCCACCCCGATCCCGGCGCCGGCGATCCCGCCCGCGACCGTAGCGACGACCGGCGCGTCCGGGGCGCCGTGACGGGGTCCCGGTGACCCTGGTCCCGCCACCTCGGCACCGTGACTGACGCGATCGGGCTCGGACCCGGTGGACCTGCGTCGGCCGAACCCGGCGGACCCGCGTCGGGCGGACCTGCGTCGGCCGGACCCAGCGGACCCGCGTCCGGCGGACCTGCGTCGGCCGAACCCAGCGGACCCGCGTCGGGCGGACTCGCACGGCGCCGCCGCGAGGGGCGCGCCATGGGCTCACCGCTCCGTCTCGTGATCGACGCGCCGACCGAGGACGCGGCCGACATCGCGTGGGTCGCGCTGGCTGCCGACGTCGAGGCGACCGAGGCCGCCCTCTCCCGACATCGAGAGACGTCCGAGCTCGTCCGGCTGGTCCGCGCCATTCGCTCGAACCCGGGCGGCGGCCCGATCGCGGTCTCGCGTCGGCTCCGTATCGCGCTCGTCGCCGCAGACCGGGCGCGCCGGATCACCGACGGCCGGTTCGACCCTCGGATCCTCGCCGATCTCGAGCGTCTCGGCGACGGGGGAGTCCCGCTCACCGACGGCACCTCGGTCGGCGGCTCCGGGACGACGGACGGGACGTCGGACGGAGCGTCGGGTCGCCGCCGCCCGGTGACGGGGCCGATCCTCTCGCTCGAGCGCCGCCGGCCTGCAGGGTCGAGTGGAGCGACGCCGGACACGCCCCCCGCCGGCACGGGCGCACGCCTGACGCTGAACGAGCCGGTCGACCTCGGCGGGATCGGCAAGGGACTCGCGATCCGCTGGGGTGCTCGGGCGGTCGAGCGCGCGCTCCCCGGTGTCCCATTCCTCGTCGATGCCGGCGGCGACATCGTCGTCGGCGGCCCGCTCCCCGGCCCGCTCGCGCCGTGGCACGTCGGTGTCGAGGACCCGCGCGGCCCCGAATCGCCGCTCGCCGTCGTCGACGTCCGGGGCGCGATCTGCACCTCTTCGATCGCGCGTCGCCGCTGGACCTCGCCGGACGGCGATGCCGTCCATCACCTGATCGACCCCTCGACCGGAAGGCCCGGCGGGAACGGGCTGCTTGCCGTCACCGTCGCGGGGCCCGATCCAGCCTGGGCCGAGGTCTGGAGCAAGGCACTCTTCCTCGTCGGTCCGCGGGGGATCGCCGAGACCGCACGCGGTCGCGGGCTCGCCGCCTGGTGGGTCACCGTCGATGGGACGCTCGAGATGACGCCGGCCGCCCGCCCGATCACGGTCTGGACCCCTGACCTGCCGCGCCGGCCCTGACCTGCCGCGCCGGTCCTGACCTGCAGCGCCGGCCCGTGTTGCGTCCCACGCAACCAACGCGGTACGCGGCGCCGCCGACACCCCGATCCACGCACGAGTCGCCGAGCTGTCCCGGCGGCACGCAACCCCGACCGGCATCGGGCCCACCACTGAACGCCCTCTAACCCGAACATCCAGTCCGCCGTCGCGCAGCCGTCCACCGACGCGTACCGTCTTGGTTGCGCCGGGCGCAACGGAGTGGCGCAACGGAGGGGCGCGACGTCGTTCCGTGCCGGCCACGCCCCGCTCCCCCGCGCCCGCCACACTCACGCGCCCCGCCGGGCCATCGCCGTACCAACGGCCGCCTCCGTCGACCCGAAGGTACCCGCCCGATCCCGTTGGAGTCGCGGGCACGCGACGGTAGGCTCGCCGCGATGTCCCTCGATGCGAAGCCCGCCGCGCCAGCCGGCGACCCCGCGCCTGCCGAACCCGCCGCGCCCACAGCGAAGCCCGCCGCGCCCGCCAGCGACCCCGCGCCCGCCGAACCCGCCGGCGATCCCGCCACGCTCCGGGCCCGACTCGCGCTCCCGTTCCGTGCCGCGATCGCGCTCGGCGTCCTCGGGCTCTCGCTCGCACACGCCTTCCTGAACTACAAGGCGCTCATCGACGTCGGCGGCGGCAGCTTCCAGACGGCCGACTGGCTCATCGACTATTCCGGCGGTCTCGTGCGGCGCGGACTCGCGGGGCAGCTCCTGCTCTCCCTCGGCCTTTCGGCGTCGATGACGCTCCAGCTGCTCTGGGCACTCCAGTCGGCCGCGTACGCGGCCATCGGAGGCTTCTGCGTCTGGTACCTGCGCAGGACGCAGTTCGCGTGGTCCAGCATCGCGCTCGTCTGCGCCCCGGCCGCCCTCCCGTTCATCGGGAACGATCCGTGGGGTGCGTATCGGAAGGAGCTCCTCCTTCTCGTGACGCTCCTCCTCCTCGCGGTCGCACTGCGGCAGCGGCGCGGTCGGCCGTCCCTCGCCGCCGGCCTCACGCTCGGTGCGCTGGTCGTCTACCTCGTCGCCGCCTTCTCGTGGGAGCCCGCGTTCGTCGCCCTCCCCGCGATCCGATACCTCCTGATCACCGGCCCGGCAGAGCTCGGCGAGCCGACCCGCGACGAGCGTCAGGCGTGGTGGCTCGCGGTGGGGATCGCGACGGTCGGGTTCGCCGTCAACGCGGCCTTCCCCGGTTCGACCGCCGTCGCCGGCGCCGTCTGCGGCAACCTGGCGAACCGCGGCTTCGACATGACGTTCATCTGCACGGGCGCGATCGAGTGGCTCACCCACACGGCCGACGAGAACCTCGTCCAGGTCGCCGCCTCGTTCCCCCTCTACCTCCTCTACGCACCGATGGCGATGCTCGCCGCGATCCCGTTCGTCGCGTCCGACTGGCTCCGTCGCCACCGACTCAACGCGCTCCTCGTCGTCCTCGCCGCCCTCCCGCTCTTCGTGATCGCGAACGACTACGGCCGCTGGATCTCGCTCATCTACCTCCAGCTCGCGATGTGCGTGATGGTCTCGGGCCGCGCGCTCGGCGGGTACCGCTGGAGCGCGCTCACCGCGATCCCGTACGTGACGCTTTGGGGCTTCGCGCACTGGACCGAGACGTGGGAGCCCGTCGGGCTCGTGCCGTGGCTGATCGAGGAGGTCGGCCGGATCGCTGCGGGCGGGTAGGGACCAGGGGCGAGCGGCGAGCGGCGGCGAGGCGCGCGGAGCGGCGAGCGGCGGTTGGCGAGCGGCCCCCAGCCGCCAGCCCCCAACCTTCATGGCGTTGCGCGCCACGCAACCAACGCGGTACGCCCCGCCCCTGGCGCCACGATCCACGCTCGGGAAGCCGGTCCGCCCCGGGCTGACCGTGCCCGCCCCGACGCTTCACGGCAGCGGATGGCCGGCCTGACCGAACATCCGACGAGTCGACGCACCCCGGATCGCCCGCCCGTACCGCCTTGGTTGCGCCAGCGGCAACAGGGGAGGGGGAGGGGCGCCTGCGGGGCACCCGTGGTGAGTGCCGCCCGCGGGGCACCCGTGGTGAGTGCCGCCCGCGCCGACCCGCCGCGACCGGTCCCCCCGCGCCGACCCGCCGCGCCCGCGCCCCAACTCCGCCGCCACCCGACCGTGCTGCCCGCTCCGGTACCATGCCCCCGATGTCCGCCGCCGAGCGCTCCACGACGTCCGACCTGACCGTCGCGGTCCTCGGCCTCGGCGTCGTCGGCGGGGAGGTCGCCGCCGCGCTCCTCCGCGACGAAGCCGCCGCTCCCCGGCGGTTCGCCCCGGCCGATGGCCGCCCGCTCCGTCTCGCCGCCGTCCACACGCGGACCGCGGCCGCGCTCGCCCGCCACGGGATCCCCGCTGCCTACGCCCGCGCGACGGCGAAGGAGCTGGTCGGCGCACGGGCAGGCTCCGCCGCCACTCCCTCCGCCGCCCCCGCCACGGCAGCCTCCGCCGCCACTTCCCCCACTCCCCCCACTCCCCCCGCCACCCCCGCGCACCTCGGCGCGCTCGTCGAGACGATCGGCGGTATCGAGCCGGCTCACGCGTACCTCGTCGACGCGCTCGAGCGCGGGATCCCGGTCGCGACCGCGAACAAGGCGGTCGTCGCCGCGTTCGGCCCCGAGCTGGAGGCGCTCTCCCGCCGGACCGGGGCGGCACTTCGGTTCGAGGCCGCGGTGGGCGGCGGGACGCCCGTCCTCACGCCGATCGCCGAGTCGCTCGCCGCGAACCGACTCACCCGCGTCCGCGGGATCGTGAACGGCACGACGAACTTCATCCTCACCGCGATGACGCGCGACGGTGCGGGCTACGAGGAGACGCTCCGTTCCGCCCAGGAGCGCGGGTATGCCGAGGCCGACCCGTCCGGCGACGTGGAGGGGCGCGACCCGGCGAACAAGCTCGTCCTCCTCGTTCGGCTCGCCTTCGGCCGGTGGATCCGGCCCGACGCGATCCCCCTCGCGCCCCCGACCCTCGACCCCGACGCCGCTCCCCGGCCGGGGATCACCGGCG
This sequence comes from Chloroflexota bacterium, assembly GCA_046045415.1. GTDB lineage: Bacteria > Chloroflexota > Limnocylindria > Limnocylindrales > CSP1-4 > DASVZT01. Next base: position 9,589 of record JBJOLT010000024.1, read on the forward strand.
TCACGGGAGCGACGATCGCCGGCGCCGCCGCGCTCGGGTGCCGGGTGAAGCTGATCGCCGACGCGACGCTCGCCGCCGACGGGACGCTCGCGACGGCCGTCCTCCCGACGATCGTCCCGCTCGACGATCCGTTCGCGACGACGGACGGCGTGCTGAACCGGGTCGAGGTCTGGGGCGATCCGATCGGGACGGTCGCCTTCGTCGGCCCCGGGGCAGGGGGTCCCGCGACGAGCACCGCCGTCCTCGCCGACCTCCTCGCGATCGCGCGCGGTGCCGGGTCCACGTGGGGCGGCCTGCCGCCCGCGACCGACGCCACCGAAGCGTCGACCGCCTCCACCGCCGCCACCGGCCCGTCCACCGCCCCCGCCCCCGCCACGACCCCCGCCTACGCCCCCGACGCCCCGCGCGACTGGTTCGCCGTCGCCCCGATCGGCGCGACCCGGATCCCGGCGCTCCCCGGGACGAGGGTCGCCGAGCTCGACGGCGCGGTCGCGATCCGCTTCGCCGACCGGACCCTCGCCGACGTCCGCGCCGTGCTTCGCGACGCCGGCGCACCAGGCACCACGCAGATCCTCCCCGCGGAGCGCGCATCGTGACGAACCTCGGCCGCTTCTCGTTCGGCCTTCGGCCCGGGCTCGGTGGCTTCGGGTCGAACCCCGCGCGCCCCCGACTCGTGGAGCGGTACCGCCGCTTCCTCCCGATCACCGCCGACACGCCGCCCCTCTCGCTCGGCGAGGGCTTCACGCCGCTCGTCCGGCTGGAGCGCTTCGGGGCCGGGATCGGCCTCCGGAACCTCTACGCGAAGTACGAGGGGATGAACCCCACCGGCTCGTTCAAGGATCGCGGGATGGTCGTCGCGGTCGCGAAGGCGATCGAGGAGGGGGCCGAGGCGATCATCTGCGCCTCCACCGGGAACACGTCCGCGTCGGCCGCCGCGTACGGCGCCGCCGCCGGGCTCGAGGTCGTCGTCCTCCTCCCGAAGGGCCAGATCGCGATCGGGAAGCTCCTCCAGGCGCTCGCCGTCGGGGCGCGGGTCGTCGCGATCGACGGCAACTTCGACCAGGCGCTCGCCATCGTCCGCCAGCTCGGGGCCCAGGACGCCCACCCGATCACCGTCGTCAACAGCGTCAACCCGTACCGGCTCGAGGGCCAGAAGACCGGCGCGTTCGAGGTCTGCGACGACCTCGGGACCGCACCCGACATCCTCGCGATCCCCGTCGGGAACGCCGGGAACATCAGCGCGTACTGGGCGGGATTCAACGACTACCGGCGGACCGGGCGGATCCGGCGGCTCCCGCGGCTCTTCGGCTTCCAGGCCGCCGGCGCGGCACCCATCGTCCTCGGCCACGTCGTCGAGGAGCCGGAGACGCTCGCGACCGCGATCAGGATCGGGAACCCCGCCTCGTGGCAGAAGGCGACCGCGGCGCGGGACGAGTCGGCCGGCCTGATCGAGGCGGTCACCGACGACGAGATCCTCGCCGCCTACCGCGACGTCGCCCGGCTCGACGGCGTCTTCTGCGAGCCGTCGTCCGCGGCGTCGCTCGCGGGGATCCGGAAGCTCGCCGAGGCGGGGCGCCTGACGGCCGAACAGGAAGGCGACGCGACGATCGTCTGCGTCCTCACGGGGCACGGCCTGAAGGATCCGAAGACGGCCGAGAAGGTCTCGCCCGAGATCATCGACTCCGCCCCGACGACCGAGTCGGTGATGCGGGCGCTCGGCTGGTAGCGGGTCGGCGGTCGGTGCGCACGCATGCCCTCGTGGGCGCCCGATGACCGGTGGGCGGCGGACGACGGCGATGACGCCGGTCGTCGGCGAGCTCGTCGGGCGGCGGGTCGTCGTGGAGGTCCCCGCGACCTCCGCGAACCTCGGCGCGGGCTACGACTGCCTCGGCCTCGCGCTCGACGTCGTGAACCGGATCGAGCTGGAGGTCGCCGCGCGGACCCCGGGGAGTGGCACGGGGAGTGGCACGGGGACTGCCGGCGGCAGTGCCGGGGCGGCCGGCGGCCGTGCCGAGGACGGCGGCCGTGCCGCGGACGGCGGCCGTACCGAGAGCGGCGGGCCCCGCGTCACCCTCACCGTTTCCGGCGAGGGCGCCGACGAGCTCCGTGCCGACCCGTCGAACCGC
>JBJOLT010000047.1:0-55304 GCA_046045415.1 Chloroflexota bacterium
TCCCGACCGCGGCCGTCATCATGATGTCCGTCCAGGGCGAGGCGGACTACCTCCGGCGCGCGATGCTCGCCGGGGCGCGCGAGTTCCTCGTCAAGCCGTTCAGCAGCGACGAGCTCGTCGCCTCGATCCGGCAGGTCCAGCAGCGCGAGCAGCAGAAGCGCGCTCACTACGCGCCGGTGAGCGCACCGGCGGCCGGGGGCGGCGCGGAAGCCCAGCGGGTGGAGCGGCGAACCGGTCGGATCGTCTCGATCGTCAGCCCGAAGGGCGGCGTCGGGCGGACGACGATCGCGGTGAACACGGCGGTCGCCGCGGCCCAGCGCGGGAAGCGGGTCGTCCTCGTCGACGCCTCGTTCCAGTTCGGCGACGTCGGCGTCCTCCTGAACCTGAACCCGAAGACGCGCTCGATCGCCGACCTCCTCAACGACGGCGACGCGCTGAGCGAGGGCGAGCCGATCGAGTCGTACGTCGTCTCCCACTCGTCGGGGATCGGCGTCCTCCTCGCACCGCCCGCGCCGGAGGTGGCCGAGCTCATCACGCCGACCCTGATCCGGAAGGTCCTCCTCGCGCTCCGCGAGCGCTACGACCTCGTGATCGTCGACGCGGGAGCGCCGCTGAACGAACCCACCCTCTCGATCCTCGACACGTCGGACTCGATCCTCGCGATGCTGCTGCTCGAGATCACGAGCATCCGCGACATGCGCCTCTTCCTCGACGTCGCCGAGCAGCTCGGCTACGCCGACCGGATCGAGCTGGTCCTCAACCGGGCGGACACGAGCCTCGGCGTCCGGGTCGCCGACGCGGAGAGCTCGATCGGCCGCCGGATGAGCCATACCATCGTCAGCGACGGGAAGAGCGTCGTCTCGGCGCTCAACCGTGGCATCCCCTTCGTCATCACGAACCCAGAGACCGCCGTCTCGCAGGACGTCCGCCGGCTCGCCGCGGCGCTCTCCGGCGAGACGATCGAGCCTGCCGAGGTCCCCGCGCCCGAGAAGAAGCGGCAGGGTCAACGCCGACGGATCTTCGCCTGGCGCTAGCACGAGCCGGAGAGGTGTGACCGATGTCCCTGTTGAAGCGGATCGAGAGTGCGAAGCCGGGCGGCGCGGCGCCCGCGGCACCGAGCGCGCCCGAGCCGGGCGAGGGCGGCCCGACGCTGCCCGCGCCGGTCGTCCAGCAGAGCCCGGCGGGCAGGCTCGCGGGGAGCGGGCCCGTCCGGGAGTCCTTCCGCGACGTCAAGTTCCGGATCCAGGGCCGCGTCATCCAGGACATGGATCCGAAGGTCGACCTCTCGAACCAGGTCGAGGTCCGGCGGCAGATCGAGGACGTCTTCAACCGGGTCGTCGACGAGGAGGGGCTCGCCCTGACGCGCGCCGAGCGCGTCCGGATGCTCGAGCAGATCACCGACGAGATCATCGGCCTCGGGCCGCTCGAGCCGCTCCTCCGTGACGAGACCGTCACCGAGGTGATGGTGAACGGCCCGCGCCAGGTCTACATCGAGCGCTCCGGCAAGATCGAGCTGACGAACGTCGTCTTCCAGAACGACGAGCACGTCATGCGGATCATCGACCGGATCATCGCGCCGATCGGCCGGCGGATCGACGAGTCCTCGCCGATGGTCGATGCGCGGCTCACCGACGGGTCGCGGGTCAACGCGATCATCCCGCCGCTCTCCCTCGTCGGGCCGGTCCTGACGATCCGGAAGTTCTCGGCGTCGCCGTTCACCGTCGACGACCTCGTCCGGTTCGGGACCGCGACGGCCGACATGTTCGACTTCCTCAAGGCGTGCGTCGAGGCGCGGCTGAACATCTTCGTCTCGGGCGGCACCGGGTCCGGCAAGACGACGACGCTCAACGTCCTCTCGTCCTTCATCCCGAACGACGAGCGGATCATCACGATCGAGGACGCCGCCGAGCTCCAGCTCCGCCAGGAGCACGTCGTCACCCTCGAGTCGCGCCCGCCGAACATCGAAGGTCGCGGGGCGATCCCGATCCGCGAGCTCGTCCGGAACGCCCTCCGGATGCGGCCCGACCGGATCATCGTCGGGGAGTGTCGCTCCGGCGAGGCGCTCGACATGCTCCAGGCGATGAACACCGGCCACGACGGGTCGATGAGCACCGGCCACGCGAACACGCCGCGGGACATGCTCTCCCGGCTCGAGACGATGGTCCTCATGGCCGGCGTCGACCTTCCGCTCCGGGCCATCCGCGAGCAGATCGCCTCCGCCGTCGACCTCATCGTCCAGCAGTCGCGCCTCAAGGACGGGACCCGGAAGATCGTCAACATCACCGAGGTCCAGGGGATGGAGGGCGACATCATCGTCATGCAGGACGTCTTCGTCTTCGAGCAGACCGGCGTGAACGACGGACGGATCGAGGGGCGGCTGAAGCCGACCGGGATCCGGCCGAAGTTCGTCGAGAAGTTCGAGGTGATGGGCATCCATCTCCCGCCGAGCCTCTTCGGCTTCCCGTACTGAGGAGCGACCCGTGTTGCCGACGCTCATCGTCGCCGCCGTCGCCGGGGCGGCGATCCTCCTGATCGCCGTCGGGATCGCCTCGGCCGCAGGCGGCTCCGGCGTCAGCACGCGCCTCGAGCGCTACGCGGCCGGGAAGCGGATCCCCGAGGAGCGGGAGGGCGGTGACTCGCTCGGCGCGCTCGCCGGCCTGAGCCGGAGCGCGGCGATGGCGACGATCAACCGCGCGGTCGAGGGGCGCGACTTCGGGGCGAACCTCGCCCGCGAGCTCGCCCGTGCCGACCTGAAGCTGAAGGTGAGCGAGTACCTGATGATCTGGGCCGGGACGGCGATCGGGCTCCCGCTCTTCATGCTCCTCCTCTCGCCGTTCCTCCCGTCGCTCGGCAACCCGCTCGTCATCCTCATCGGTCTGATCATCGGCGCCTGGCTCCCGCGCTTCTGGCTCGCCCGGCGGAAGAGCGGCCGGCTCAACGCCTTCAACAAGCAACTCCCCGACACGATCACGCTGATCGCGAACGCGCTCCGCGCCGGCTCCTCGTTCCTCCAGGCGATCGAGCTCGTCGTCCGCGAGGCGCGCCCCCCGATCTCCACCGAGTTCTCCCGGGTCATCCGGGAGGTGAACCTCGGCCTCTCGTTCGACGAGGCGATGGAGAACATGGTGCGGCGGGTCCGCTCGGACGACCTCGAGCTGATGGCGACCGCGATCCAGATCCAGCACCAGGTCGGCGGCAACCTCGCCGAGATCCTCGACTCGATCGCCTTCACGATCCGCGAGCGGGTCCGGATCCAGGGCGAGATCCGGACGCTCACCGCGCAGCAGCGGCTCTCCGGTTACGTCGTCGGCTTCCTGCCGATCGGCCTGACGGGCTTCCTCTTCATCATCGCGCCGGGCTTCATGGACCCGATGTTCGCGAACCCGCCCGGCGTCCTCGGCCTCCCGGCCGGCGTGATCATCCTCCTCGTCGGCGGGATCTCGATGTTCTTCGGCTTCATGGCGATCCGGCGGATCGTCGCGATCGAGGTCTGACGATGGACGGCTCGCTCACGCCGGTCTTCGTCGCCGGCATCGCGGCGGTCGCGATCCTCCTCATCTTCCTCGGCGTCGCGCTGAACGCGCGGGTCGACCCGGTCCAGGCGCGGCTCTCCCAGCTCGGGACGATGCAGGCACGGAACCTCGAGGAGCTCGAGCTCCAGGAGCCGTTCCTCGAGCGGACGCTCCGCCCGCTCTTCCTCGGGCTCGCGGAGCGCGCGCAGCGGCTCGGGACCTCCTCGTTCACCGAGCGGACCGAGCGGCGGCTCTCCCTCGCCGGACACCCCGGCGACATCGCGGTCGCCGACTGGCTCGCGATCAAGGTCGTCGCGGCGGTCGGCACGGCGATCGCCCTCCTCGCGATCGGACTCGTCCTCCTCGCGCTCCCGGCGCTCGTCGCGCTCCTCTTCGGGCTCGCCGGCGCCGGGATCGGCTACATCGCCCCGGAGTTCTGGCTGTCGGGCCGCGTCAAGGCGCGCCAGAAGGCGATCCTCCTCGCGATCCCGGACACGCTCGATCTCCTCACGATCTCGGTCCGCGCCGGCCTCGGCTTCGACGCCGCGCTCGGCCGGGTCGTGGAGAAGCTCCAGGGCCCGCTGTCGGACGAGTTCCAGCGCGCGCTCGCGGAGATCCGCGTCGGGAAGACGCGGCGCGAGGCGCTCCGCGACCTCGTCGTCCGGACCGACGTCGCCCCGCTCTCGAACTTCATCGGGGCGATCATCCAGGCGGAGCAGCTCGGCGTCTCGATCTCGAAGGTGCTCCAGGTCCAGTCGGACCAGCTCCGGATCGAGCGGCGGCAGCGCGCGGAGGAGGCGGCGGCGAAGGCGCCGATCAAGATGCTCTTCCCGCTCGTCGGCTGCATCTTCCCCTCGCTCTTCATCGTCATCCTCGGGCCGGCGATCATCCTCATCCTCCTGAACTTCACGACCTAGGAGGACGACGGTGGCCGGGCGGCGGCTGATCGCCCGCGACCTCACGCGGGGCACGACGGTCGCCGGGCGGATCGCCGTCGCGGCAAGCTTCCGGACCCGGCTCGTCGGCCTCCTCGGCCGCGCCGGCCTCGACCCCGACGAAGGGCTCTGGATCGCGGGCGAGAGCTCGATCCACATGCTCTTCATGCGCTTCCCGATCGACTGCTGCTTCCTCGGGGCGGCGCGGGCGGACGGCGCCCGCGAGGTCCTCGCCGTCCGGCACGGCCTTCCGCCGTGGCGGGGCGTCGTCTGGCGAGTCCCGGGGGCGGCCGGGACCCTCGAGCTCGCGGCAGGGACGCTCGCGCGCGCGGGCGTCGAGGTCGGGGACCTCGTGACGCTCGAGGCGGTCGACGGGGGCTGAGGGGCGAAGGGCTGCGCGGGCAGCCGGTGCGCCGCCGGCGTGGCGCAGGTTAGGCGCAGGTGGGTCGCAGGTGCGTCCGGGATGAGCGCGGCGCGCGAGGATCGGGCGGTGACGAGCATCGCGATCCGGGTCGCGGCCGACCTCTTGGATCGGGCCTTCCCGGCACGCTGCGCGGGGTGCGACCGCGAGGGGGAGCCGATCTGCCCGGCCTGTCTCCCCGGACTCCTCGTGCGGCTCGACGAACCGCCCGGCCTCCCGATCGGCCTCCCCGGCGACCTTCCCCCGCCGCTCCTCCAGCTCGAATGGGTCGCCCCGTTCGGCGGCATCGCCCGCCGGGCGCTCCACGCCCTGAAGTACGAGGACGAGCGGCGGCTCGCCGAGCCCCTCGGGCGCGCCGTCGCCGCGCGGTGGCGCCGGGCCGGGCGCGGCGGCGAGGTCGTCGTCCCCGTCCCGGTCCACGCGGAACGGGAGCGGGAACGCGGCTACGACCAGGCGGTCCTCCTCGCGGCGGTCGTCGCGCGCGAGCTCTCGATCCCGCTCGCACGGGCGCTCGTCCGCACCCGCGCGACCCGGGCGCAGTTCTCGCTCGGGCGTGGCGCCCGGGCTCGAAACCTCGTCGGCGCGTTCGGCGTCGACCCCGCGCGCACCACGGTGGTGCGCGGCCGCCGGGTCCTCCTCGTGGACGACGTCGTGACGACCGGTGCGACCCTCTCGGCGGCGGCGACCGCGCTCCTCGCCGCCGGGGCGGCCGGGGTCGCGGCCGCGACCGTCGCACGGGAACGGTGAGGGCACGGGCGAGGGGCCCGTCGCGGAAGGGTGATTCGGCCCCCGACGGAGCGCCGCTCGGCGGTCGGATCGTGGAGCCGACGCTCCCATACTGGTGCCACGGAGCAGGCGCGGAGATGCCGCGTCCCTCCACCACCCTGGTGGCCCGGCGCCCGGCCGGAGCCGCCCCGCCCGCTCGGAGGCGCGTCGTGAGAACGATCGTCAAGGGCAAGAACGTCGACCTCCCGGCCCGGGTCCGCAGCTACGCCGACCTGAAGCTCGCCCGCCTCGGGCGACTCCTCGACGAGCGGAGCGACGCGACGATGGAGCTCTGGACCGAGCAGCATCGGAGCACGGCGCACTCGCACATCGCGGAGGTGAGCCTCCTGATCGACGGCGAGCTCGTCCGCGGACGCGCGAGCGGCTCGACCTACCAGGCGGCGATCGACGAGGTCGCCGACCGGCTGGAGCGCCGCGCGATCGAGTTCAAGGAGAAGCCGCGGCTCCGCTCGCGGTCGCTCGAGGAGGAGTGGCTCCTCACGAGGATCGCGGACGGCACCGCCGACCGGACGCGCGAGCGGCGGATCGTCAAGACGAAGCGCTTCGCGATCGAGCCGATGTTCGAGGAGGATGCGATCTCCCGGATGGAGGAGCTCGGCCACGCGTTCTTCATCTTCGTGAACGCGGAGAACGAGCGGATGAACGTCCTCTACCGGCGGCGGGACGGCGGGCTCGGCCTCATCGAACCGGTCGTCGGGGGCGGCTACTCGACCGGCGAGGTCGCGTCGGCCGGACCTCCCGAGGCGGCGCGCCGGTAGATCCCGGCCTCGCGCGTCATGAGCCGCGCCTCGACGAGATAGCGACGGAGCGCGGCGACGTCGGGATGGACGAGCGCGAGACGCTCGTTCACCTCGCGCTCCGGATACGGCCGCTCCTCTGGGAAGGCGTGGTCGAGGAGCCAGCGGAGGACGACGAGGCGACGCCCGTGGCGGGCCGGGATGGAGACGAGGCGGCCGTCGGCGACGAAGGCACGGAGGATCCTGGACTCCTCGGCGGCTGCGTCACGGGGTGCCACGGCTGCATCGTACGCTCCGGTACCATCGCCCCCGATGCTCCCCGACGGACGCCGCCTCGGCGCACACCTCCCGCTCGGTGGCGGGATGGTCCGGGCGGTCGAACGTGCCCACGAGATCGGGGCGACGACGCTCCAGGTCTTCGCGGACAACCCCACCGCGTGGAAGCGGCGGAGCGAGCCGCCGAAGGAGGCGATCGCCTTCCGGTCCCGCCTCGCCGACCTCGACGTCGGGCCGGTCGCGATCCATGCGGCGTATCTCGTCAACCTCGCGGGTCCGGACGACGAGCTCTTCGGCCGCTCGGTCCGGCTCCTCGCGGAGGAGCTGCGCGTCGCGCCGGGCTTCTCCGCCGCGTTCGTCAACGTGCACGTCGGCTCTCATCGAGGCAGCGGGACGGAGGCGGGGACGGCGCGTGTCGCGGAAGGGATCCGCCTCGCGCTCGCCGAGACGGACGGCGGGCCGGGGTCCGCCGTGCTCGTCCTCGAGAACTCGGCCGGCGGCGGCTTCGGCCTGGGGGCGACCGTCGAGGAGCTCGCCGCGATCGACGGGGCGGCGCGGGCCGCGGGGGTCGATCCCGACCGGTTCGCGTACTGCCTCGACACGGCGCACGCGTGGGGGGCGGGCTACCGGATCTCGGAGCCCGACGAGGTGGACGCGCTCCTCGCCGCGCTCGACGAGCGGATCGGGCGCGGGCGGATCCGGATGGTCCACCTCAACGACTCGAAGGCGGCGTGCGGCTCACACGCGGACCGGCACGAGCACCTCGGGGCCGGCTCGATCGGACCGCGCGGCCTCGCGCGGATCCTCACCCACCCCGGCCTCGCCGGGGCGACCTACTACCTCGAGACGCCGGGGATGGACGAGGGGTACGACGCGGTGAACGTCGCGCGGGCGCTCGCGCTCGCGGCGGGCGAGCCGCTCCCCGAGCTGCCGCCGGAGGCGGCGAACGTCGCGGGGAGCCGGGCCCGGACCGGGCCTCGACCGCCGGAGGGCCGCGGGGCGCGGAAGGGCGTACCGGGCGGCCGCGGGTCGCGGAAGGGCGTACCGGGCGCCTGACGGCGCCCGGGCTCAGAAGGTCCCGCGACCCGTCCGCTGGAGGCGGGCGTACCCGCGAAGCGCCGGGACCGGTCGGACCGATCCGACCGTCGCCGGGCCGCCGGCGGCGGGCTGCCGGGAGACTCCCGGCGGACCTGCCTCCTGGGCGTTCCCGCGGCCGTACCGGCGCATCCGGATCGTCAGGTAGTAGTCCATCACCTGACGGACCTCGGTCTCGGTCAGCGCCTCGTCGCTCCGGAGGGCGTACTCGACCCGTGCCGCCGGGTTCGATGACCCGCCGGTGACGATCCCGAGGTACTGGGGCGCCGAGGCGTCGTCGCGGAGCTCGCGGAGTCCGCGAGCCAGCTTCGTCGCCGTCCCGAGCGATGGCGTCCGATCGCCCCGGAGGAGCCGGGAGATCGTCGAGTGGTCGACGCCGGACTGCTGGGCGAGCTGCCGCTGGGACATCTTCTTGGCTCGGAGCTGTGCCCTGAGCCACTCGTTGAACGCGGTGCCGTTCTGCGTCGTCATGATCCAGCCGACTCCATGGGACCCGGCAGGTGCCGGGACGCCACGACTATCCCGGCCGCGCACCGCGAACCACATCACCCGTTCGTCCCCCGGACCGCGGGACCACCGGTGGTCGGCGATGTGGGGGGCCGTCGCGTCCGGTGGGGTCGTGGTCGGTCGGTGGTGTCAGGACGCGCCGGGATCCTGCCCCGGGACGGCCGCGCCACGGAGTCCGCTGCCGCGCCGGAGCGGCGACACGACGTACGCCCCGGCCCCGAGGACGACGATCGAGAGGACGCTGATCGCCCGGTCGACGAGCACGATCGCGGCCGCCTCGGTCGGCGGGACGCCGTAGACGATCGTCAGGAGCGCGCCGACCCCGGCCTCGACGACGCCGAGGCCGCCCGGGGTGAACGGGACGGCGGTGAGGAGCGAGCCGGCGAGCGCGACGAAGACCGCGCCGCTCACCCCGAGGTGCACGTCGGCGAACGAGAAGGCGGTGACGACGAGCAGGAGCCGGAGCCCCTCGGTCGCCCACGTCGCGCCGGTGAGCGTCGCGAGGAGCGGGAGGTCGCGCGGCCGGATCGCGAAGATCCCCGCCTCGAAGCGGTCGTAGAGCTCGATCGCGCGGAGCGGGAGCCGGACCGCGACGAGGAGCCGCCGGCCGAGGCTCCGGAGCGCGACGAGGGCGACGGCGAGCGCCGCGACGACGACGATCCCGAGGACGAAGACGAGCTGGACCTCCGGCGGGAGGCCGGTCCGGAAGCTGACGAAGCCGGCGGCGAGGCCGAGGACGACGATCGCGGTGAGGTCGAGGACCCGCTCGATCACGACCGTCCCGAGCGTCCGGCCGAGCGAGACCCGGCCGTTGAGCTTCACGAGGTAGGCGCGGTAGAGATCGCCGAGCTTCGCCGGGACGAGGCAGTTGACGAGCCACGACAGGAAGATGATCTCGGTCGCCTCGCGCGCCCGGAGCCGGATCCCGACGCCGCGGAGGATCGTCCGCCAGCGGAGACCGCGAAGCGGGAACCCGAGGTAGTAGACGGCGAATGCGGCGAGGAGGAGCCGCGGATCGGCGGTCGTGACGAGACCCGGGAGACGCTCGAGGTCGAAGCCGGGGAGGGAGCGGGCGATGAGCGCGAGGAGGGCGAGCGGGAGGACGATCGACAGGATCGTCCGTGGCTGCCGGAGCCGCGCGCCGAGGGAGATCGCCTGCGCGGCCTCCACCGCCGCCGAGTCGACCCGCGTCGATGCGGGGCCGCTCATCGAGCGCCTCGATGCTCGTCGTGGGCCGGGACCGCCGGGGCGATCCGTCCGTTCCCCCGCGCCCGCTGGATCAGCTTCGCGACCGGCGTGAGGCCGCGGACGAGGTAGGAAGCGCGACCGGGGACGAGCTCCGCGCCCGGGAGCGCCGCGAGGAGCCCGGCGGGCGTCGACGGATCGCCGGCGAGGATCGTGTAGGCGACCCCCACCTCGAGCGTGGAGTGCGCGTCGGAGACGGCGATCGCCGGGAGCCCCTGCTCGAGGGCGAAGAGCGCCGCCCGCTCGTTGCCACCGCCGATGAGGCGCGCGTTGTGACCCTCGATCCAGTCGACCTCGCGCGCGAGCGAACCGAGCGACGCCTCGCGGAGGAGGGAGTTCCGGTACCGGTCGAACGGGTGCGGGATCCCGACGAGCCCGCCCTGGGCGCGGACCTCGGCGATCGTCTCGCGCGCGGGGAGGCCGGGCGGGACCGCCCGCTCGAGGAAGAGGCAGATGAGGTCCCCGTCCGCGGTCCTGACCTCCTCGCCGACGATGACGGTCAGCCCGGCCGGCGCCGCGTCGCGCGCCCGGAGCGCGCCGTCGATCCGGTCGTGGTCCGTCACCGCGAGATGCGTGAGGCCGCGGGCGTGCGCGGCCCGGACGAGCGCGGCCGGTGCCGCGAGCGAGTCGAAGCTCGCGCTCGAGTGGGTGTGGAGGTCGACGAACGCGCGCTCGCTCATCCCGCGGCTCCCCCGGGACGCGCTCGCGTCAGACCTGGGAGACGAGCGACTTCTTGAAGAAGTCGAAGTGCTCGAGCGCGAGGCCGGTGCCGAGGGCGACGCAGTCGAGCGGGTTCTCGGCGACGTGGCACGGGACGCCGGTCACCTGGGTGAGGAGCTTGTCGATGTTCCGGAGGAGCGCCCCGCCGCCCGACATCACCATCCCCTTGTCGATGATGTCCGACGAGAGCTCGGGCGGCGTCTGCTCGAGGACCATCCGGATCGCGGCGACGAGCTGCTGGAGGGGCGACTCGAGCGCCTCCATCATCTCGGACGAGGTGATCGGGATCGTCCGCGGGAGGCCGGCGATCAGGTCGCGACCGCGGACCTCCATCTGCATCTCGCGCTCGAGCGGGAGCGCCGTCCCGATCGCGATCTTCACCTCCTCGGCGGTCCGGTCGCCGACCATGAGGTTGTACTTCTTCCGGATGTACTGGGCGATCGCCTCGTCGAACTTGTTCCCGCCGACCCGGAGCGAGGTGGAGACGACGATCCCGCCGAGCGAGATGACGGCGATCTCGCTCGTGCCGCCGCCGATGTCGATCACCATGTTCCCCGAGGGCCCGCTGATCGGGACGTTCGCGCCGATCGCGGCCGCGAGCGGCTCCTCGATGAGGTACGCCTCCTTCGCGCCCGCCTTCAGGGCGGCATCGCGGACGGCCCGCTTCTCGACGCTCGTCACGCCGGCGGGGACCGAGATCATCACCTCGGGCCGGGAGAAGCCGATCGTCCCCTTCGTCGCCTTCCCGATGAAGTACCGGAGCATCGCCTCGGTGATCACGTAGTCGGCGATGACGCCGTCCTTCATCGGCCGGATCGCGCTGATGTTGCCGGGCGTCCGCCCGATCATCTGGCGAGCCTCCTCGCCGACCGCGACGATCCGGTTGTCGTCGCTGACGGCGACGACCGACGGCTCCTGGATCACGATGCCGCGACCCTTGACGTAGATGAGCACGTTCGCCGTGCCCAGGTCGATCCCGATCTTCATGCGCGGTTGCCTGTCGTCCCTTCCGTCCCCTCGGCACGTCGCTCGATCCTCGCCCCGAGGTCGAGGAACTTCCGCTCGATGTTCTCATAGCCCCGGTGAACGTGGTGCGCCCCATGGATCGTCGTCGTCCCCTCGGCCGCGAGGGCGGCGAGGATGAGCGAGGCGCCCGCCCGCAGGTCGCCGATCTCGACGGAGGCGCCGCGGAGGCGTGCCGGGCCGTCGATCTCCGCGTGATGGGCGTCGATGAGCCGGACCGTCGCCCCCATCCGGGCGAGCTCGCCGAGCCACTCGAGCCGGTCCTCGAAGATCGTCTCGTGCACCCGCGAGGTCCCCGCCGCCTGGCTGAGGAGCACGCAGGTCGGCGGCTGGAGGTCGGTGGCGAGCCCCGGGTACGGCGCCGTCGAGATGTCGCACGCCCTCGCGCCGCCCCCCGCGAAGCCGCGGCCGTCGACCCGGACGACGTCGCCCTCGCAGGAGACGACGACCCCGGCACGCTCGACGACCTCGAGGAAGGCGCCGAGGTGGTCGCACGGCGCACCCTCGAGCGTCACCCGGCCGCCGGTCACCGCCGCGGCGACGACGAACGTCCCGGTCTCGATCCGGTCGGGGATGACCGCGTGCTCGGCGCCGCGAAGGCGCTTCCGCCCCTCGACCTCGATCGTGTCCGCGCCGGTCCGCTCGATCTCGGCGCCCATCTTCCGCAGGAACGCGATGAGGTCGTCGACCTCGGGCTCGCGTGCGGCGGGGCGGATCGTCGTGTGACCGTCGGCGAGCGTCGCGGCGAGGAGCGCGTTCTCGGTCCCCATCACGGAGACGACGGGGAACTCGACGGTCGCGCCGCGGAGCCGACCCGGCGAGCGGGCGAAGTAGTACCCGTTCCGGTAGTCGACCTCGGCGCCGAGCGCCCGCATCGCGTCGACATGGAGGTTGACCGGGCGCCGCCCGATCCGGTCCCCGCCCGGGTTGCTGATGATCACCCGCCCGAACCGACTGAGGAGCGGGCCGAGGAGGATGAAGCTCGCCCGCATCTTCGCCGCCGCCTCGAGCGGGACGAAGAGCCAGTCGACGTCGCCCGAGGCGACCTCGTAGACGTTCGGCGCGGGATGGTCGACGACGACGCCGAGGTCGCGGAGCGTCTCCGCCATGACGCGGACGTCCTCGATCTCCGGCACGTTCGTCAGCCGGCAGCGCTCGCCGGTGAGGGTGGCCGCGGCGAGCATCTTCAGCGCCGCGTTCTTCGCGCCGCTGATCCTCGTCGTCCCCTCGAGCGGGGCGCCGCCGACGATGCGGAAGACCTCCGGCTCGACCGGCGGCGGCCGGAACTCCCAGTGGAAGGGTCGGGCGTCGGCCATCCCCGCGCGCGGCCGTCGACGGTCGGGGTCAGCCCCCGTGCCGCCGACCCTCGCGATGGCGCCGCTCGGCGATGCGGATCCGGAGGAGCGCGTGCTGGAGGGCCGCTCGGGCGGCCGCGAGGTCGGCGGTCTCGTGGTAGCCGGTCTCGAGGGCCCGCTCGGCGTCGCGCTTCGCCTCCTGCGCCCGCTCGAGGTCGATCTCGGCCGCCATGTCGGCGAGCTCCGCCATGACGACGACCTTGTCCGGCCGGACCTGGAGGAAGCCGCCGAAGATCGCGAGCGACTCCTCCTGCCCGCCCTTGCGGATCCGGAGCTCCCCGACGCCGAGCATCGAGAGCAGCGGCGCGTGGTGCGGCAGGATCCCGAGCTCGCCCTCGATCCCGGGGACCTGGACGGCGTCCACCTCCTCGCGGTAGACGAGGCGCTCCGGCGTGACGATCTCGAGGAGGAGCGGCATCGGCTGTCCCCTACCCCTGCTGGAGCTTCTCGGCGTTCGCCCGGACGTCGTCGAGCGTCCCGGCGAGGAAGAAGGCCTGCTCGGGGAGCGTGTCCGCCTTCCCGTCGAGGATCTCCTTGAACGAGGCGACCGTCTCCTTGATCGGGACGTACTTCCCGGGCCGGCCGGTGAAGATCTCGCCGACGAAGAACGGCTGGCTCATGAACCGCTGGAGCCGGCGCGCTCGGGCGACGGTCGCCTTGTCCTCCTCGGAGAGCTCGTCGATCCCGAGGATCGCGATGATGTCCTGGAGGTCGCGGTAGCGCTGGAGGACCCGCTGCGTCTCGCGGGCGACGTCGTAGTGCTCCTGCCCGACGATGAGCGGGTCGAGGACGCGCGACGTCGAGGTGAGCGGGTCGACGGCGGGGTAGATGCCGAGCTCGGCGATCGAGCGCTCGAGACGGATCGTCGAGTCGAGGTGCGCGAAGGTCGTGGCGGGCGCGGGGTCCGTGTAGTCGTCCGCGGGGACGTAGACCGCCTGGAGCGAGGTGATCGACCCCTTCTTCGTCGAGGTGATCCGCTCCTGGAGCGCCGCCATCTCCGTCGCGAGGTTCGGCTGGTAGCCGACCGCCGACGGCATCCGCCCGAGGAGGGCCGAGACCTCGGAGCCGGCCTGGGTGAAGCGGAAGATGTTGTCGATGAAGAGGAGGACGTCGCGTCCCTCCTCGTCGCGGAAGTACTCCGCCATCGTGAGCCCGGTGAGGGCGACGCGCTGGCGGGCGCCCGGCGGCTCGTTCATCTGGCCGAAGACCATGACGGTCTTCGCGATGACGCCGGACTCGGTCATCTCGTGGATGAGGTCGTTCCCCTCGCGGGAGCGCTCGCCGACCCCGGCGAAGACGGAGTAGCCCGAGTGCTCCTGGGCGACGTTCCGGATCAGCTCCTGGATGATGACCGTCTTCCCGACGCCGGCGCCGCCGAAGATCCCGACCTTGCCGCCCTTCTTGAACGGGCAGATGAGATCGATCACCTTGATGCCGGTCTCGAAGACCTCCTCCGAGGTCGTCTGGTCCTCGAAGCGCGGTGCGGCGCGGTGGATCGGGAGCGTCGTCGTCGCCTTCACCTCGCCCTTGCCGTCGATCGGCTTCCCGAGGACGTCGAAGACGCGGCCGAGGCCCACCTCGCCGACCGGGACGCTGATGGGGCGGCCCGTGTCGCGGACCTCCACCCCCCGGGCGAGGCCGTCCGTCGTCGTCATCGCGACGGAGCGGACCCAGTTGTTGCCGAGGTGCTGCTGGACCTCGCACGTGAGCGGGCCCTGGTCGCCGGGCCGGAGGATCTCGATCGCGTTGTAGATCGCCGGCAGCTGGCCGGCCGGGAACTCGACGTCGACGACGGGGCCGGTGATCTGGATCACCCGGCCGGTCGCGGTGCGTGCTGCGGTCGCCATCGGTTGCTCTGCCTCCTGCGTCTGCGCCGGCTCAGTGCGCCTGCGCGCCGGACGCGATCTCGATCATCTCGCGGGTGATGTTCGCCTGACGGACCTTGTTGTAGCTGAGCGTCAGGTCCTCGATCAGCTCCTCGGCGTTCTCGGTCGCGTTCTTCATCGCGACCATCCGGCTCGACTCCTCGCTCGCCTTCGCCTCGAGGACCGTCTGGTAGAGACGGGTCGCGACGTAGCGCGGGAGGAGCATCCGGAGGACCTCCCCGGCATCGGGCTCGAAGATGAACTGGCCGCCCGGGATCCCCTCGGTGTCGGCCGCCGGGGCGATCGGGAGGAGCCGGACGAGCGACGGGCGCTGGATGAGCGTCGAGACGAAGTGGGCGTAGACGACGTCGATCGAGCCGTAGACGCCCGCGAGGTAGTCGTCGGTGACGAGCCGGGCGAGCGGGAGGACGTCCGCGAAGCCGGGCCGGTCGCCGTAGCCGTTGAAGTGGGCCTCGAGCGGGACGCGGGCCCGCCGCATCGCGTCGCGCCCCTTCCGGCCGACCGTGACGACCGTCAGGTCGCCCTCGTGGTCGGTGATCTCCTTCGCCGCGAAGCGGATCAGGTTCGCGTTGAGCGGGCCGGCGAGGCCGCGGTCGCTCGTGACGAGGATGATGAGCCGCTTCCCGCCCTCGTTCCGCGCGAGGAGCGGATGCTCCTCGCCGCCGAGGACGGCCGCGAGGTCGGCGAGGATCTCGTCGATCTTCTCCGAGTAGTGGCGCGAGGCGAGCGTCGCGTCCTGGGCGCGCTTGAGCTTCGACGCGGCGACGAACTGCATCGCGCGCGTGATCTGCTTGATGTTCTTGACGGCGCCGATCCGGCGCCGGATGTCACGCTGGCTCGCCACTGCCGCTCCCGCTCGCTCGTCGTGCCGCTATGCGAGGAAGCTCTCGCGGAACGCCTTCACCGCCTCGTCGAGCGAAGCGGCGATCTCGTCCGTGAGCGTCTTCGACTCGCCGAGCTCGGCGAGGATCTTCGGCCGCTCCGTCTCGAGGAACCGGTAGAGGCCGGTCTCGAACTCGCGGACCCGCGGGGTCGGGATGTCGTCGAGGTAGCCCTTCGTCGCGGCGTACAGGATCGTCACCTGCTTCTCCACGGCGAGCGGCTGGTACTGCGGCTGCTTGATGACCTCGGAGAGCTTCTCGCCGCGGGTCAGCTGGTCGCGGGTCGCCTTGTCGAGGTCCGACGCGAACTGGGCGAATGCCGCGAGGGACCGGTACTGGGCGAGGTCGAGCTTCAGCGGCGCCGCGACCTTCTTCATCGCCTTCGTCTGGGCGGCCGAGCCGACGCGCGAGACCGAGATCCCGATGTTCAGCGCGGGCCGCTGGCCGGCGTTGAAGAGGTCGGTCTCGAGGAAGATCTGGCCGTCGGTGATCGAGATGACGTTCGTCGGGATGTACGCGGAGACGTCGCCCGCCTGCGTCTCGATCACGGGGAGGGCGGTGAGCGACCCGCCGCCGTTCGCCTCGTTCAGCCGGGCGGCGCGCTCGAGGAGACGGCTGTGGAGGTAGAAGACGTCGCCCGGGTACGCCTCGCGGCCGGGGGGCCGGCGGAGGAGGAGCGCCATCTCGCGGTAGGCCCACGCGTGCTTCGAGAGGTCGTCGTAGACGCAGAGCGCGTCCTTCACCGTCGTCCCGTCGAGCGTGACGCCGGCCTCCATCACCTCCTCGCCCATCGCGACGCCCGCGTACGGGGCGAGGTACTGGAGCGGGGCGGGGTCCTCGGCGCCGGCGACGACGACGATCGTGTGCTCCATCGCGCCGTGCTGCTCGAGGAGGGCGACGGTCTTCGCGACGGTCGAGAGCTTCTGCCCGATCGCCACGTAGATGCAGACGAGCCCCTTCCCCTTCTGGTTGATGATCGCGTCGATCGCGATCGCGGTCTTCCCGGTCTGGCGGTCGCCGATGATCAGCTCGCGCTGGCCGCGCCCGATCGGGATGAGCGCGTCGATCGCCTTGATCCCGGTCTGGACCGGGGTGTCGACGCCCTTCCGGACGATGACGCCGGGGGCGATCCGCTCGACCGGGCGGGTCCGCGTCGCCTTGATCGGCCCCTTGTCGTCGAGCGGCTGGCCGAGCGGGTTGACGACCCGGCCGAGGAGCTCCTGGCCGACCGGCACCTCGACGACCCGGCCGGTCGTCTTGACGGTGTCGCCCTCCTTGATCCGCGTCGCGTCGCCGAGGATGACGGCGCCGACGGTCTCCTCCTCCAGGTTGAGCGCCATCCCCATGACGCCGCCCGGGAACTCGAGGAGCTCGGAGGAGAGGGCACCGGCGAGCCCGTAGATCTGGGCGATCCCGTCGCCGACCTCGACGACCGTGCCGACGCTCCGGCTCTCGGTCCCCGCGTCGAACGAGTCGATCGCCGACTTGATGATGCTCGTGATCTCGTCGGAACGAAGGGCCATCTGTCTGTCTCCTAGAGAGCGCCGCTGACGAGCCGGGTCCGGAGCCGCTCGAGGCGGCCGCGGACGCTCCCGTCGATCAGGCGGTCGCCGAGGCGGACGACCAGGCCGCCGATGATCTCGGGGTCGACGGAGAGATCGAGCGTGACGCGCCCGCCGGTCATCGCCTCGAGTCGCGCCGTCAGGGCGCGGACCTCGGCGGCACCGAGCGGTGCGGCGCTCACCGCCGACGCGACGACGATCCCCTGGCGGTCGTCGTCGAGGCGGCGGAAGTGGCGGGCGATCGCCGGGAGGAGATCGAGCCTGCCACGGTGAAGGAGGAGGAGGACGAGGTTCCGGGACCGGGGCGCGACGCCACCGATCCGGTCGATCGCCGCGCTTGCGGCACCCTCTCGCGTCGCGAGCGGGACCGCCGGGCTGGAGAGGACCGCGAGCCGCGGGTCGGCGAGGACCTCGACGAGCACGTCGAGGTCGCGGCGCCACGCGGCGAACGAGCCGTCACGGGAGGCGAGCTCGAAGGCCGCCTCCGCGTAGCGGCGCGACGCCGTCGTCGGCCGTGCCATCAGCCGCGCGCCTCGAAGGAGCTGTTCTTCAGGAACTCCTCGACGAGCCGCTTCTCCCGCTCCGAGGTCATCGTCTCGCCGACGACCCGACCGGCGGCCTGGAGGGCGAGGCTCGCGACCTCGCCACGCAGCTCGACCCGGGCCCGCTGGAGATCGGCTGCCCGCCGAGCCTCTCCCTGCTTCGTGATCCGCTCGTCCTCGGCCTCCGCATCCGCCTTGGCCGTGGCGATGATCTGATCACGCTCGCGCTGGGCGCGGTTGATGATGTCGTTCGCCTCGCGGCGCGCCTCGACGAGGATCGCGACGCGCTCCTGCTCGGCACTCTCGCGCGCGACCCGCGCCTGCTCGGCGTCCTTCAGTCCCTGTTCGATCCGCTCGCGCCGCGACGTCAGCATCCCCGAGAGCGGCCTGAACGCGAACGTCCAGATCACCGCGAGGAAGATGACGAAGTTCAGCGCGGCGACGATCACCCAGAAGAAGTTGATCGTCAGACCGGCCGACTCGCTGCCGGCGGCCGCGAGCCGGACGACGTCCGCGGTCGAGCCGGACGCGACGGCGAGGATCTCCACGTGACGGTCTCCTGTCCGGGGCCGCCTAGAGGACGAGCGTCAGGATCGCGACGACGATCGCGAGGACGCCGAGGCCCTCCGCGAAGGCCGCGAGGATGATCGCGAGGCCGCGGATCTGGCCGGCCGCCTCGGGGTTCCGCCCGATCGCGCTGCTCGACATCCCCGCGAGGATCCCGATCCCGAGCGCCGGGCCGACGATGGCGAGGGCCGCGAGCCCGGTGCCGATGTTCTCCATTCCGAACGTTCCTCCTGTTGCCTCCGGCCGACGCCGGTTCGCTCTCGTAGCGCCGCCCGCGCGGCCTCGACGGTCAGGCGGCCGCGTGGGTCGCCTGGGGGTGCGCCCCGTCGCCGGCGGTCTCCGCCGGCCCGTGGGCCGCCTCGCCCTCCTCGTGGTCGTGATGGCTCTCGACCGCGATCAGGGTGAACATGAGGGTGAGGACGCTGAAGATCAGCGCCTGCGTGAAGGTGAGGATCACCTCGAGGAAGTAGAGGGCGACGGGGACGGCCGCGATGATGAGGCCGGTCATGACGCCGAGGGCGACCTCGCCCCCGTAGATGTTGCCGAAGAGTCGCATCGCGAGCGTCACCGGCTTGATCACCTCGAGCAGGAACTCGATCAGCCCGACGAAGACGGCGGTCAGCCCCGCCCCGACCCCGTTCCGGAACTCGCGGAACGGGAAGAACTTCCCGAGGTAGCCGAAGAGGCCGTTCGCGCGGATCCCCTGGATCTCGAAGTAGGCGAAGGCGACGAGCGCGAGACCGATCGTCACGTTGACGTCGCTCGTCGGCGCCCGGAGCTCCACGATCTTCCCGACGGGCGGGACGAGACCGCTCCAGTTCGAGAAGAGGATGAGGACGAAGAAGGCGGCGTAGACCGGGACGTGGCGGGCGGCACCCGGGCCGCCGATCGAGCTCGCGAAGCCGGCGAGTCCCTCGTAGACGGCCTCGACGGCGTTCTGGAGCCCGCGCGGGATCTCCCGGATCCGGCGTGTCCCGATGATGAAGAGGGCGAGGACGAGGATCTGGACGATCCACATCGTGATGAGCGGCGAGGTGAGCGTCGGGTCGAAGCCGACGACGAGGCCGCCCGTCTCGAGCCCCTCGTTCGTCGGGTCGAGGTCGAGCACGACGTGGGGAGCGGGCATCTCGAGGTTGCCCTGGATGAAGCAGGCCGGGTACGGGCACTCCTTGCCCGGCTCGCCCGGGGGGAAGGGCGGGAGGGCGAAGAGGGCGATGACGTCGAGGACGACGACGCCGAGCACGAGGAGCAGGAGGTTCCGGCGCGCGCGGCTTCGCCCGGCCGGCCGCATCCCCTCGCTCGACTCGTCCACCACTCCGTCCGCTCCGCTCGATCGTTGCGCGGTTCGTCCCGCGCGACTCTCCATTCGCTCGACCCGGCCGTTCGGATCATCCATCCCGATCGGCGCCGTGCTTCACGTCCGCCTCGTCGATCGCGGCGAGGAACCGCCGGATCAGCCGGTGGATCCCGACCGCTCCGGCCCCCGCCCCGCCGAGGAAGCCGACGAGAAGGAAGATCGGCAGCGTCCCGAGCCGCTCGTCGAGCCAGTACCCCGCCCCGACGCCGACGAGGGTCGTCACGAGGAGGAGGATCCCGATCTCCGAGAAGAGCGCGAAGTAGGCGCCTGCTCGGCCGAGTTGGTTCACGGGCGGCCCGCCAAAGCCGCCTGACTATAGCAGAGGGGCGACGGGTGGGACCCGCGCCCGCCGGGGTCGGAGGGCGGATCGGCCCGGGTCAGCGGCCCCGGTCGACCTCGTCGACGCGGCCGAGCGACGGATCGCGGTAGACGGCCGGTGCCAGCTCCTCCATCTCGAGCGTCCGCCGGGTCGCGAGGAAGAGCGCGACGCCGGAGACGACGACGATCGCCATGAACGCGTAGAGCTGTCCGGTCCCGGAGAGCACGAGCGAAAGGAGCGCGAGGGCGAGGCAGATCGCGTAGATGAGGAGGACGGTCCCGCGGTGCGAGAGGCCGAGGTCGAGGAGCCGGTGGTGGATGTGGCCGCGATCCGGGGTGAACGGGGAGCGGCCGACCGCGAGCCGGCGGACGATGTTCCAGAACGTGTCGATGATCGGGACGCCGAGGACGAGGAGCGCGACGGCGACCTTCGCCGTCCCGAGGATCGAGAGGATCGCGAGGACGTAGCCGACGAACATGACGCCGCTCGTCCCGACGAAGATCGAGGCGGGGTGGAAGTTCCAGCGGAGGAAGCCGAGGAGCGCCCCGGCGAGCGTGAAGCAGAGGAGCGCGACGAGCGGCTGGCCGATCGACGTCGTCAGGCTGATGAGCCCGAGCGTCGTCGCGGCGATCACCCCGATCCCCGACGAGAGCCCGTCGAGGCCGTCGATGAAGTTGATGCTGTTGATCATCCCGACGATCCAGAGCGTCGTGAGGGCGACGGCGAAGACGCCGTCGAAGCGGATCGTCCCCGGGCCGAACGGGTTCGCGACGAAACCGACGGTCAGACCGAGCGAGACGGCACCGAGCGCGAGCGCGACCTGGCCGGCGAGCTGCCAGCGGGCGCGGAGCTGGAGGTAGTCGTCGAGCGCGCCGATCGCGACCGCGGCGACGCCGCCGGCGAGGAGCGCGAGGAGGGCCGGCTCGAGGCTCGCGGGGATACCCGGGAGGCCGCTCCCCGGCCCGAGCGCGCGCGACGCGACGACGACGCCGCCCGCGACGGCGACGAACGCGACGGCGACGGCGATCCCGCCGCCGCGCGGGACCGGGGCCGTGTTGACGCGGCGGGCGTCGGGGTGGTCGAGCATGTCGAAGCGGCTCACGACCCGCCGGACGACCGGCGTGAGGAGGAGCGCGAGGAGTCCGGCGGCGAGCGCGCAGCCGAGGAACGCGGGGAGGAGCGCGTCGAGCCCGACGAGGAACCTCACCGCCGGCGGGCGGGTCGGGCCGGGAGCCCGGCGATCACTCGAGCGGGAGCCCCGGGACCGGGAAGCGGTCGCAGATCGCCTCGACCTCGGCCGAGACCCGCGCGAGCCGCGCCGGGTCGGCCCTGCCGGCGAGCGCCTCGACGATGAGGCGCGCGATCTCGCGCATCTCCCCCTCGCCGAAGCCGCGGGTCGTCGTCGCCGGCGTCCCGAGGCGGATCCCGGAGGCGATGTTCGGCGGGTTCCGGTCGAACGGGATCGCGTTCTTGTTCACGGTGATCCCGGCCTCGTCGAGGAGCGTCTCGGCCTCGCGCCCGGTGACGCCGAGCGGGGTGACGTCGACGACGCAGAGGTGGTTGTCGGTCCCGCCGGAGACGACGCGGGTCCCCGCGGCGATGAGCGAGTCGGCGAGGACGGCGGCGTTCGCCACGACCTGGCGCTGGTAGGCGCGGAACTCCTCGGTCGCGGCGAGCCGGAAGGCGACCGCCTTCGCGGCGATCACGTGCATGAGCGGCCCGCCCTGCGCTCCCGGGAAGACCGACTTGTCGATCGCCGCGGCGAGCGAGCCCTTCGCGGCGGCGACGAACGGGAAGCGCGCCGGATCGACGCCGGCCGGGAGCGTCGCACGGCAGAAGACGAGGCCGCCGCGCGGGCCGCGGAGCGTCTTGTGGGTCGTCGTCGTGACGACGTCCGCGTGCGGGAACGGCGACGGGTGGACGCCGCCCGCGACGAGGCCGGAGATGTGCGCCATGTCGACCATGAGGAGCGCGCCGACCCCGTGCGCGATCGCGGCGAGCCGCTCGAAGTCGATCACGCGCGAGTACGAGGAGGCGCCGGCGACGAGGAGCTTCGGGCGGACCTCGGCCGCCTGGCGCTCGAGGGCGTCGTAGTCGATCCGCTCGGTCCGCTCGTCGACCCCGTAGCTGTGGATCTCGTAGAGCCGGCCGCTGAAGTTGACGGGCGACCCGTGCGTCAGGTGACCGCCGTGGGCGAGGCTCATCCCGAGGATCCGGTCGCCCGGGTCGAGGAGCGCGAAGTACGCGGCGGTGTTCGCCTGGGCGCCCGAGTGCGGCTGGACGTTGACGTGCTCGGCGCCCGGGTAGAGGGCGAGCGCCCGGCTCCGGGCGAGCTCCTCCGCGACGTCGACGAACTCGCAGCCGCCGTAGTACCGCTTCCCGGGGAGCCCCTCGGCGTACTTGTTCGTCAGCCAGGAGCCCTGGGCCTCCATCACGGCGGCGAACGCGTAGTTCTCGCTCGCGATCAGCTCGATCTTCCGGCGCTGGCGGTCGCGCTCCGAGGTCATCGCGGCCCAGAGCTCGGGGTCCAGCTCCTCGATCGTCGCCCAGCCCGTCCTCGCCCGGGTGATCGCCATCGTCCCGCTCCTCCTCAGGTGGACCGCTATCCTCCCACACCCCCGGCGGGGTGCGGGAGCCGCACGTTCCCGGGCCGGAGGGCCGCTTCGATCGCGGCCCGCGCGCCGCTCACGCGAGGGTCCCGGCGGGCGGGACGGGACCGCCGCGGCCGAGGACGAGCCGCTCGATCGCGATCGCGGCCCCCTCCTCCTCGATCGGCGGCGCGACCCACCGGGCGATCGCACGGACCTCGGCGGGCGCCGCGGCCATCGCGACCCCATAGCCCACCGCGGCGATCATCTCGAGGTCGTTCAGCTGGTCCCCGATCGCCATCGTCTCGTGGAGGCCCACCCCGGCGCGGCGAGCGAGCCAGCGGACGGCCCGTCCCTTCGAGACGCCGGGTGAGAGGAACTCGATGAACCGGGGATGGCTGACCGTCGCATCGATCCGGCCGCCGAAGACCGCCGGCACGGCCTCGTAGGCCGCCCGGATCGCGGCCGCGTCCCCGACGGCGAGCACCTTCGAGATCGGGCGGTCGATCGAGTCGGCGAGATCGGGGACGAGCTCGGCGCGGGCGCCGAGGAAGGCGGAGTAGTCCTCCGCGTTCGGGTCGTCGGCGCCGATGATGAAGCGCTCGAGGTGGTTGACGTGGGGAGCGAGGCCGCGCTCCTCCGCCCAGCGGACCGCCGCGCGCGCGGCATCGGCGGGGAGGGGCGTGTGGAGGAGGAGCCGCCCGACGCGAGTCGAGCCGGGCGGCGGCATCTCGCGGATCAGCGCGCCCTGGTACGCGACGAGCGGGTCACGGAGCCCGAGGGTCCGCGCGAACCCGACCGCGCTCGACGCCATCCTGCCGGTGCAGATCGAGACGCGGACGCCCCGGTCGACCGCGGCGCGGACCGCGGCGACGGTCCGGTCCCGGAGGGTGAGGTCGTTCCCGACGAGCGTCCCGTCGATGTCGAGCGCGAGGAGGCGGATCCTGCTCATCCGTGCTCGATCCGGGCGACGCGAGGGAGGCCTGCGAGGTCGGGGAGGACGTCGAGCCGCCACCCGGGGAGGATCGAGGCGGCCGTCTCGCGGATCCCGGCCTCCTGGTCCGCCCCGATCTCGAGGAGGGCGACCCCTCCCGGGGCGAGCGCATCCCGGAGGCGAACGAGGAGCCGCCGGATCGGCCCGAGCCCGTCGGGACCGCCGTCGAGCGCGAGCCGCGGCTCGAAGGAGGTGGCCACCGGGAGACCGTCGATCGCGTCGGCCCGGACGTAGGGAAGGTTCGCGAGGACGACGTCCCATGGAGCCGCGGCCGAAGGGAGGAGGTCCGCCTCGACGAAGTCGATCCGGTCGGCGACGCCGTGGGTCGCCGCGTTCCCGCGGGCGACCGCGAGGGCGTCCGGGCTGACGTCGGTCGCGACGAGCTCCACCGCGGGCCCGATCCCCCGGCGACCGAGGAGGACGGCGAGGGCGACCGGGATGGCCCCGCTCCCCGTCCCGACGTCGACGATCCGGAGCGGCCCGTCCGCCGACGGCGAGGGAGCCCGAGCGACGACCTCGCGCTCCGCGAGCTCCACGAGCAGCTCAGTCTCGGGTCGCGGGATGAGGACCCGGTGATCGACGGCGAGGATCAGGCCGAGGAACTCCTTCCGGCCGCGGATGTACGCGACGGGTTCGCCGGTCGCCCGTCGGACGACGAGGCGCTCGAATGCCGCGGCGTCGGGGACGCCGACCGGCCGCTCCGGATGGGCGAGGAGCGCGGTCCGCTCGAGCCCGAGCGCCTCGCCGAGGAGGAGCTCCGCGTCGAGCCGGGCCGTGGGGGAGCCGGCGTCGCGGAGGTGCGCCGTCGCGGCCGCAAGGAGCGCGCCGACGGTCGGCGCCCCCGCGGTCGGCCCCCCGGCCGCGATCGCGAAGCCGGGCTCAGCGGCCAACGGGCTCGGGCGCCTCGACGTACGAACGGAGCCGCTCCGCCTGGTCGGTCGTCACGAGCGCGTCGATCAGCCGGTCGAGCTCGCCGTCGAGGACGCCGGGGAGGTTGTGGAGATCGAGTCCGATCCGATGGTCGGTCACGCGGTCCTGCGGGAAGTTGTAGGTGCGGATCTTCTCCGAGCGGTCGCCCGCCCCCACCATGCTCCGGCGCGCCGCCGAGTCGGCCGCCCGCTGGCGCTCGAGCTCGAGGTCGTAGAGGCGGGAGCGGAGGACGGCGAGCGCCTTCGCCTTGTTCTTGTGCTGGCTCTTCTCGTCCTGGATCTCCACGACGAGGCCGGACGGGAGATGGGTGATCCGGACCGCCGAGTCGGTGGTGTTGACGGACTGGCCCCCCGGCCCGGACGCCCGCTTCACCTCGATCCGGAGCTCCCGCTCCTCGTCGATCTCGACCTCGACCTCCTCGGCCTCCGGCATGACGACGACCGTCGCGGTCGAGGTGTGGATCCGGCCGCTCGACTCGGTCGCCGGGATCCGCTGCACGCGGTGGACCCCGCCCTCGAACTTGAGGCGGCTGTACGCGCCGTCGCCCGAGATCTGGACGATCGCCTCCTTGATCCCGCCGATCCCCGTCTCGTTGAGCGAGAGGACGTCGGTCCCGAAGCGGTGCCGCTCGGCGTACCGGAGATACATCCGGAGGAGCTCCCCGGCGAAGAGCGCCGCCTCGTCGCCGCCCGCGCCGGCGCGGAGCTCCATGATCACGTTCCGGTCGTCGTTCGGGTCGCGGGGGAGGAGGAGGACCTTCAGCTCCTCGGTCAGTCGCTCCTCGGTCGCGGTGAGACGGTCGACCTCGTCGCGCGCGAGGGCACGGAGCTCCTCGTCGGCCTCGGCGTCGCGGAGCTCCCGGGCCCCGGCGAGCTCGTGTCGGGTCTCCGTGAGCCGGCGGAAGGCCGCGACGACCGGTTCGAGGCGGGCGAGCTCCTTGCCGATCCGCCGGATCTCCGAGGGATCCGAGGTGACGGCCGGGTCTGCCAGCTCCCCCTGGAGCGCGTCGTACTGGCGGGAGATCTCGACGAGCTTCGCGTCGATCATGCGACCGGGTCGGGGGGGTCGGCCTCCACGGGCTGGCCGGCCTCTCCCGCGGCCCGGACCGGGACGACGCTCGAGATCGGGTCCCGGGCGATCTCGCGTCCGCCCGCGGGGACCTCCTGGCCGTCGGCCCGCAGCGCCTCCTCCATCGAGACGATCGCGACCTCGATCATGTCGTCGGTCGGCTGCTTCGTCGTGATCGCCTGGACCCAGATCCCCGGCATCATCACCGCCTTGACGAGGCGGTTGCCCCGGTGGCGCGCACCGAAGCGGAGGATCTCGTAGCCGATCGCGGCGATGACCGGCACGAGGAGGATCCGGCTCGCGATCATCACGAGCGGCTCCTGTCGCCCGACGAGCGAGAACGCGACGATCGAGAGGGCGATGACGACGACGAGGAACTCGGTGCCGCATCGCTGGTGCGCCGTCGGGTACTTCCGGATCGCCTCCGGGGTGAGGGGGTCGCCCGCCTCGAGCGCATGGATCGTCATGTGCTCGGCGCCGTGGTACTGGAAGACGCGGCGGATGTCCGGGGCGCGCGAGATGACGGCGAGGTAGCCGATGAAGATCGCGACCCTGACGAGCCCTTCGACGAGGTGCTGGACGACGTCGTTCTCGACGTCGCCGGCGACGCCGGTCGCGATGACGAGCGGGAGCAGGAAGAAGAGGCCGATCGCGATCGCGAAGGTGATGAGGAGCATGAGGATGATCCCGCCCGTCCCGAGCTCCGCACCCTCCTCCTCGGAGGCGGCGACGTTCGCCGAGCGGATCAGCCACTTCGTGCCGACGAAGAGCTGCTCGTAGAGGACGACGAGGCCGCGGATGAACGGGAGGCGCGCCCGGGGGCTCCCGTGGAACCCGGAGTCGAGTCGCTCCGTCTCGCAGACGATCCGTCCGTCGGGTGCGCGGAGCGCGACGGCGATCGCGTCGCGGCCGCGCATCATGACGCCCTCGATGAGGGCCTGGCCGCCGTAGCTGTATGAGGAGGGCATGCGGGAAGTCTAGCCGAGGGGAGCCGGCGGGCCCGAGGCGGGACGGACGGGGGTGCGGACCGGGTCCGCGAGGCCGACCGTCAGGCGGGCCGCTCGATCCCGCCGGCGGCGGGACCCGGCCGGTCGATCAGGCGCGGGCCGAGCGCTCGAGCCGCTTCTGGAAGCGCTCGACCTGGCCGGCGGTGTCGATGATCGTCTGCTTGCCCGTGAAGAACGGGTGGCAGCTGCTGCAGACGTCCACCTTGAGCTCCGGCCGCGTCGACCCCACCTCGAACTCGATGTGGCAGGAGGCGCAGGAGACCTTCGCCTTGTGGTACTTCGGATGTCCCTCGGCCTTCACGACCGGGCCTCCGCGGCCGCGGTCGGCTCGACGCGCACCCGCTTCTTGTCTCGCTTCGCGTGCTCGAAGTGGACGGTGCCGGCGACGGTGGCGAAGACCGTGTAGTCCTTGCCGAGGCCGGTGCCGCTCCCCGAGAGGAACGTCATGCCGCGCTGGCGGACGATGATCGAGCCGGCCGGGACCGTCTGGCCGTCCCCGACCTTGACGCCGAGGCGCTGGCCGACCGAATCGCGGCCGTTCTTCGAGCTCGAGCCGGCCTTCTTGTGTGCCATCTCTTCTACGCTTCCTTCTTCGGGCGGGCGGGCTTCGGCGCCGCGGGCTTCTTCGCGGCGGCAGGCTTGGTGGCGGCAGGCTTGGCGGCGGCGGGCTTCGGGGCCGGGGCCTTCTTCGCGGCGGCGGCCTTGGCGGCACCGGGCTTGGCCGCAGGCTTCGACGCATCGGGCTTCGCGGCGGCGGGCTTCGCGGCCGGGGCCTTCTTCGCGGCGGCGGGCTTGGCGGCCGGGGCCGCCTTCGCGGCAGCCGGCTTGGCGGCAGCCGGCTTGGCGGCCGGGGCCTTCTTCGCGGCGGCTGGCTTCGTCTCGGCGAGCTTCGCGGCGAGCGCGGCGTCGGCGGCGGCCTGCCGGGCGGCGGCGGCCTCGAGCTTCGCGCGCTCGGCCTTCTCGTCCTTCTTCGTGACGCCCGCGGCGGCCGCGGCGCTCTTCCCGTTCAGGACGACGTCGGTGATCCGGAGGACCATCTGCTCCTGCCGATGTCCCTTCTTCACGCGGCGGCGCGCCTTCGGCCGGTACTTGAAGGCGATGACCTTGTCGGCGCGATCCAGGCGGACGACCTCGGCCGCGACCGTCGCGCCCGGGACGACCGGCCGGCCGACCTCGGTCTTCGTCCCGTCGGCGACGAGGAGGACGCGGTCGATCGTGATCGACTGGCCGGGCGTGGCGTCGAGCAGCTCGACCGCGAGCTCGGTGCCGACCTCGACGCGGTACTGCTTCCCGCCGGTCTCGATGACTGCGTACATGGGTCTCCGGGGCGCCTCGTGGGGTGGGCCGCGGCTCCTCTCGGGGCGCGGTGGCCGCGCCGAACGAGGACGGGCGTCGGGCGCGGAGGCGGAGTCTACGGCGTGGGCGGGTGAGCGTCAACCACGGCGATCCCCGACGGAACCGCCGCCGCGTGGCGCCGGATGGCCGTCGCGGCCCGCGCCCGCGCGCGCTCTGGTACTCATCTCTCCCCTCCGACCCGGCCCTTCGTCCCGTCCCGGCGGAGGGGAGGGGTCTGCTAGTCTGCGCCGCAGTTCGCCGGCGAGCGGCGACGCGCGCGACGGAGCAGCAGTGGCGCAGCCTCCCCGATGAGCCAGAGTCTCGACGCCTACCGGATCCTCCAGGTCCTCCCGGACGCGGACCAGGACGAGATCAAGGATGCCTTCCGCCGCCTCGCTCGCCGCTACCACCCCGACCGCGCGCCGGACGCCGAGTCGACCGCACGGATGATCGAGGTCAACCGCGCGTGGGAGCTGGTCGGCGATCCGGTCCGGCGCGCCGCCTACGACCGCGCGAACGGCTACCTCCCCCGGGCGAGCCGCGCCGCTGCGGGGCGCTCGACCGCGACGTCGGCCGCGGCCGCCGACGCCCCTCGCGATCCGGCCCGTCCCGTCCACGCGTCCCGGCCGGGAGCCGGAGCGGGGGATCGGCCGGCCGCCGCCGTCGGCACGACGGGCGCGGCGACGACCCGGGAGGGCGGCGGTGCCGCAGGGCCCCGCGCGCCCGGCGCGGCGACCGGCGCAGCGACCGGGGCGGCGGGCTCGAACGGGCCTGCGGGCTCGAACGGCCCGTCCACGACCCCGGGCGCATCGATTCCCTCCGACACGGCCTCGGGCGCCGAGGTCGGCGGGTATGGGCCGGCCGGCCCGCCGCCGGGACGACCGGTCGGTCGCGTCCTGACGTTCGGCCGGTACTCGGGGTGGTCGCTCGGCGAGATCGCCCGCGTCGACCGCGAGTACCTCGAGTGGTTCGTGCGGATGCCGGTCGCGTGGCAGTACCGGGACGAGATCCGGGAGCTCCTCGACTCCCACGCACGGACCCAGGCGGAGGTCCGTTCCGCCGCGGCATCGGCCGACCGGCCGCTGACCCGCCGCCGGGGGATCCTCGGCCGCTAGCGGGTCCTCTGCCGCCGGTCGGTCAGCGCCGAACGGCGGCCGCGCGATCCCGGGCCGGGCGGCCGCCGCTCACCACTCGGCGCGGCGCTGGTGCATGTTGACGCTCTGGAGGATGCCCAGCCCGATCGAGATGCTGATGAGGGACGCGCCGCCGTGCGTGATGAACGGGAGCGGGATCCCCGTGACCGGCATGATCCCGATCACCATCCCGACGTTCACGACGAGCTGGAAGAGGATCATCGAGGCGATCCCGCTCGCGAAGAGAAGCCCGAACGGATCCCGCGATCGCCAGGCCGCGACGAGGATGCGCCACGTGAGCGCCGTGAAGAGGGCGAAGACGAGCATCGCCCCGATGAAGCCGAGCTCCTCGCCGAGGAGCGCGAAGACGAAGTCGGTCGTCTGGACGGGGAGGAAGTCGAGCCCGTTCTGCGTCCCGTTCGTCAGGCCCTTGCCGGCCCATCCTCCGGAGCCGATCGCGATCTGCGACTGGATCAGCTGGTAACCGGAGCCCTGCGGGTCGGAACTGGGGTCGAGGAACGTGATGATGCGCTGCTTCTGATAGTCCCTCAGGACGTACTCCCAGGCGAACGGGATCGCGGCGACGACGCCGGCGGCGAGGAGGCCGAGCCAGCGGAGGCTCGCCCCGGACATGAAGAGCATCCCGGCGAGGATCGCGGCGAAGACGAGCGACGTGCCGAGGTCCGGCTGCGCCATGACGAGGACCCATGACGGGACGACGAGGAGGCACGCGCCGACGATCGTGCCGAGGGAGCGGAGCTTCCCCCAGCGCGCCGAGAGGTAGTTGGCGAGCATGACGATCGTGAGGATCTTCGCGAGTTCGCTGAACTGGAACGTGAGCCCGCCGATGCTGACCCACCGGGACGACCCGCCGACACCGACGCCGACGACGAGCGTCAGGACGAGGAGCAGGAGGTTCAGGAAGTAGAGGGGCCAGGCGAGCGCCTTCAGCCAGCGGTAGTCGAAGGCCGCCGAGATCGCGAACGCGGCGACCGCGAGCGCGGCCCAGAGGAGCGCGCGGGTGAACGTCGTCCCGGCCTCCAGCGCGGGGCCCCGGGCCGAGCTGTTGCTGTAGGCCATCGCGAGCCCGATGCAGATGAGGAGAGCGGCATAGAAGGTGAGCTGGGGGTCGAAGGACCGCCACGCCGCGCCGGACGAGCGATCCGTCCAGTCCGAGACACGTCGGCGCTCGACGCGCATCACGCCCATGCCGGACTCCCCGTCGACGGGAGGAGGCGGCCGGAACGGGCGACATGACCCATCGTCAGTTGCTCCGGTAGAAGTTGCCGCGGACGAGGAGGTCCGGGATCCGGTAGTCCTCTTCGATCCCGTAGTGGAGCTGGAGGTAGTACTTCACGATCTCGGTCGCGACGTTGCCGACGGTCCGGGAGTCGTACGCGAAGGCGAGGACGGCGAGCTCGGAGTCGGGCGCATCGAAGCTCCCCTTCGTCGGGTCCTTCGGGACGAAGGCGACGAACCAGGAGTGGAACGGGAGCCGGCCCTTCGAGTCGCGCAGGCCGAACTCCGCGGTGCCGGACTTCCCGGCGACCCGGATCGGAAGGTCGACGAGGTTGTACGTGTGGCGGATCGTGACGACGGTCCGTGCCGCCTGACGCATCGTCCGAAGGACCCACGGCGGCGCGACCTCCTCGCGGATCACGCGGGGCGTGAACGGGCGGACGACGGTCCCGTCCGGTCCGATGACCTCCTTGACGATCTGCGGCTCGTAGAGCGTGCCGCCGTTCGCGAGGGCCGCGTAAGCGTTGATGAGCTGGATCGGCGTGACGATGTCGTAGCCCTGGCCGATCCCGGCGTGATAGACCTCGCCGGGGTAGATCGGCTCGCCGAGCGTGTCGAGCTTCCACTGGTTCGTCGGGACGACGCCCGCGACCTCGCCCGGCAGGTCGATCCCGGTCGGGGCCCCGAAGCCGTAGCGCTTCGCCCAGTAGCCGAGGCGATCGATCCCGAGCATCCCGGCCACCTGGTAGAAGTAGGTGTCGCTGGAGTGGCCGAACGCGTCGTAGATGTCGAGGGGGCCCCAGCCGGCGCCGTTCCACTCGACGAAGCGGTAGGTCCCGAGGGTCAGGTAGGCCTTCGTCTGGAGGCGGGTCCGCGCGGTGATCTTCCCGTCGGCGAGCCCGCCGGTGCCGGCGACGAGCTTGTACGTCGAGCCCGGCGGGAAGTTCTCCGAGATCGCGTGGTTGAGGAGCGGCTGGTCGGGGTCTTCGAGGAGCTTCCGGTACGCGGCGGCACTGATCCCGCGCGCGAAGAGGTTGCCGTCGTACGTCGGGAGGCTGACGAGCGCGAGGATCTCGCCGGTCTGCGGGTTCATCACGATGACGACGCCTCGCTTGAGGCCGGCACCGTCCATCGCCCACTCGAGCGCCTTCTGCGCGAGCTTCTGCTCCCGGGTGTCGAGGGTGAGGCGGAGCGAGTCGCCGGCGCGGGCGGGCGTGACCGTACGGAGCACCTTGAGCTTCCTGCCCGAGGCGTCGCGCTCGACCTCCTCCGCCCCGTAGGTGCCGCGGAGCTCCGTCTCGTAGGTGGCCTCGACGCCCGCGCGCCCGATCATGTCGTCGGGGAGATAGCCGGTCGCCTTTCGCTCATCGAGCTCCTCGGCGGTGATCGCCGCCGTGTACCCGAGGATCTGGGAGAAGAGCGGGCCGTCGAGGTAGTCGCGGCGTGCCTCGACGATCACCTCGACCCCCGGGAGCTCGGCGCGCTCCTCGGCGATGAGTCGCGCGGTCGCCTCGGGGACGTCCTGGGCGATGCGGACGAGGTCGAAGCGGGATCCGGGGTTCGAGTCGATCGTCGTGTTGATGTCGACCGGGTCGATGCCGAGAAGCGCGGAGAGCCTCGAGACGACCATCTCGCGCTGCGAGAGCGGAAGGTCGGCGGGACGAACCTTGACGGCGAAGCTCGGGATGTTCGTGACGAGCGGGCGGCCCGCCCGGTCGTAGATGAGGCCGCGAGACGAGGGGATCGCCTGGAGGACGCTCCGGTTCTGCTGCGCGAGCTCGGCGAACGTCGCGGTCTGGGTGATCTGGAGGTAGACGAGACGCGTCGTGAGGGCGCCGATGCCGAGCAGGAAGACGAGGGCGAAGACGATGAAGCGGAACGCGGACCGGTCGCTCGCCGGCCGCTCGTTCGAGATGGCGCTCACCAGTCGATCCGCTCCCGCTCGAAGTACCGGCGATGGAGCCTCGACGCGACGGTGCCGACGACGAGGCCGATCACGGTCGAGTAGACGGACTCCGGGAGGATCGAGGCGAGGGGATCGTCCACCGCGACCTCGGACCCGAGGGCGCCATAGACGGCGACGAAGACGAGCGGGGCGACGACGCTCGTCACGGCGACGGCGACGGTGACGGCGACGGATCGACTCCTCGCGAGGAGGCGTCCGATGAGGGTCGCGGCGCCGACGACGATCAGGAGGACGAACGCGGTGGTGCCGAGGGGCCGAGCGACGAGCGCGTCGAGCGTCGTCCCTCCAAGGAAGGCGGCAGCGACGCCGTGGTCGATCCCGACGACGACGGCGACGGCGACGGCGTAGACGAGCAGCAGGTCGGGTCTCGCCCCCTCGACCTCGACGAACGGGACGATCGTCGACTGGAGGAGGGCGACGAGGATCGCCCCGACCGCTGCGAGCAAGAGGCTGATGGCGGTCGTCCTCGTGGTGTGCGGATCGCGACGGGCAACGGGCCTCGCGGGGCCGCGCGCTGCCGGAGTATAGGCGGGGTCCCCGGGAGCGGCAATCGGCCGCGGTCGTGCGCGGGACGGCACGACCGGTCAGGGGCGGTTGTTTCACGTGGAACAGCCAGCGGACGGCGTGACGGGAGCGAGCCCGAGGAGACGGTGGGCGGGATCGACGCGGGATGACGACGTTTCACGTGAAACACGGACGCACGTGCGGCCCGCCGTCCGTGCTCACCGCGATGCCCTTCGTGCGAACCGGGCGATGAGCCGCCGATGGGTCGCCTGCCGCACGATCGACCAGGTCGAACCGGGATGGTCCCGGCGGTCGGGAGAAGGCGCTTGCTGGTAGAATCAACGTTGTGAAGACCCCTCTGGCGGGCCACTGAGTGGGCCGGACGATCGCCTGCGCCAACCAGAAGGGTGGCGTCGGCAAGACGACGACGGTCGTCAACCTCGCCACCTACCTCGCGCTCGGCGGCGACCGGGTCCTCGTCGTGGATCTCGACCCGCAGGGCAACGCGACGAGCGGGTTCGGGATCGACAAGACGACGGTCGAGCGGTCCGTCTACGACACGTTCACCGGCGCGCTCCCCCTCCCTGCCCTCATCCGTGAGACGAAGGTGGCCCGCCTCGACATCGTGCCCTCGACGGTGGCGCTCGCCGGCGCAGAGGTCGAGCTCGCCCCGCTCGAGCAGCGTGAGCGCCGACTCGCCCGGGAGATCCCGTCGGTGAGTGGCCGGTACGACCACGTCCTCATCGACTGCCCGCCCTCCCTCGGCCTCCTCACGGTGAACGCCCTCACCGCCGCCGACGGCGTCCTCGTCCCGATCCAGTGCGAGTACTACGCGCTCGAGGGGCTCGGGCAGCTGCTCGGCACGATCGACCTCGTCCGCGACCACCTGAACCCGGGCCTCGCGATCGAGGGAGTGCTCCTCACGATGTTCGACCCCAGGACGAACCTCTCGTCGGAGGTCGCGAACGAGGTCCGTCGTCACCTCCCCCACGCCGTCTACAAGTCGATCATCCCGCGGAGCGTCCGCCTCTCCGAGGCCCCGAGCTTCGGCCTGCCGATCGCCCTCTACCGCGGCGAGTCGAAGGGGGCAGCGGCCTATGCGTCGTTCGCCGCGGAATTCCGGCGCCGGTCCCGCGAGCGGCGGGCCGGTGAGCTGTTCGCGACGACCGCCGGCGAGGTCGGGGTCGGTTCGGCGGAGACCGCGACGTCGGTGAGCGCGTGAGCGACCGACCGGAGCGCGCGAGCGCACTCGGCCGGGGCCTCGCCTCCCTCATCCCGCAGCGGGAGGCCGGCGCGACGGCGGCCGGCCCGATCGAGATCCCCCTCGAGCGGATCCGGCGGAACCCCTACCAGCCGCGGCTTCGGATCGAGCAGGAGAAGCTGGACGCCCTCGCGGCGAGCATCAGGGAGCACGGCATCCTCCAGCCGGTGCTCGTGACCGAGACCCCGGACGGCTACCAGCTCGTCGCCGGCGAGCGGCGGGTCCGCGCGGCCCAGATCGCCGGCCTCACCCGGGTCCCGGCGGTCGTCCGGGAGCTCGCCGACCACGCCCACCTCGAGCTCGCCCTCGTCGAGAACGTCATGCGGGCCGACCTCGACCCGATGGAAGAGGCGCACGCCTACCGGCAGCTGATCGACGAGTTCGGCGTGACGCAGGAGGCGCTCGCCGCACGACTGGGCCGCGCTCGGTCGACGATCGCGAACACCCTCCGCCTCCTCGACACCGCCCCCGACGTCCAGACCGCGGTCGCCGACGGGAGGATCTCCGAGGGTCACGCGAGGGCGCTCGCGGGGATCGACCACGCGCTGCAGCCACGACTCCTCGGACTGGTCGTCGACCGGGAGCTCTCGGTCCGCCAGACGGAGGAGCTGATCCGCCGGACCCGAGACGCGACGGGTGGGGCGGCGCCGGGGGGCCGCGACCGCCGGACGGCGAATGGGCGAGCCGGTGGCGCGGACGAGGAACTCGACCGAGTCGAGGAAGACCTGCGCCGGGCGCTCGGGACGAAGGTGAGCCTCGCCCGCTCGCGACGCGGCGGACGGATCGTCATCGAGTACTACAGCGACGAAGAGCTCGGGCGGCTCTATGACCGCCTGATCGGAGGGACCTCGTGACCGAGGAGGCGACGACGGGCGAGCGCGCGACGGGGCCGGACGACGCCGGTCGAGCATCGAAGGCGCCGCGACGCTCCGGGAAGGCGGCGGCGAGCGAGTACGGGGCCCAGAGCATCCAGGTCCTCGAAGGGCTGGAGGCCGTCCGCCGACGCCCCGGGATGTACATCGGCTCGACGGACGCCCGCGGTCTCCACCACCTCGTCTGGGAGGTCGTCGACAACTCGATCGACGAGGCGATGGCCGGCCACGCGACGAGGATCGACGTCACGATCCGCGAGGACGGGGCCCTCGAGGTCGAGGACGACGGGCGCGGCGTCCCGGTCGGCCGGCACCAGACCGGCAAGGACGCCCTCGAGGTCGTCCACACCGTCCTCCACGCCGGCGGCAAGTTCGGCGGCGGGGGCTACAAGGTCTCCGGCGGCCTCCACGGCGTCGGGGTCAGCGTCGTCAACGCCCTCTCCTCGTGGCTCCGGGTGGAGTCGTCCCGCGACGGCTCCGTCTGGGCCCAGGAATACGAGCGAGGCAAGCCGCTCGGGCCGGTCTCGAAGGTCGGCCCGCAGGGCGACCGGAAGGGGACGCGGACGATCTTCCGCGCGGACGCCGAGATGTTCGAGACGACCGACTACTCCTTCGAGACGATCGCGCAGCGTCTCCGCGAGTCGGCGTACCTCAACAAGGGACTCTGGATCCGGTTCCGCGATGAGCGCGCCGACCGGGAGCGCTCCTTCTACTTCGAGGGCGGCCTCCAGTCGTTCGTCCGCCACATGAACCGGAACAAGGAGACGCTCACCCCCCGTCCCGTGTACGTCGAGCGGAGGGAGGGGTCGACGCAGGTCGAGATCGCGCTCCAGTACAACGACACGTACACGGAGAACGTCCTCTCGTTCGCGAACAACATCAACACGGTCGACGGCGGCACCCACGTCACCGGCTTCCGGGCGGCCCTCACGAGCTCGCTGAACGACTGGGCGCGCCGGAGCGCGATCCTCAAGGACTCGGACCCGAACCTGACCGGCGACGACGTCCGCGAGGGCCTCACCGCCGTCATCAGCGTCAAGCTCGTCGAGCCGCAGTTCGAGGGCCAGACGAAGGGGAAGCTCGGGAACGCCGACGTCAAGGGCCATGTCCAGGGGGTCCTCGCGGACGGCCTGGGCCAGTTCCTCGAGGAGAATCCGGCAGACGGCCGGCGGATCATCGAGAAGTGCCTCACGGCCTCGCGGGCCCGGGAGGCGGCGCGCAAGGCACGCGACCTCGTGATCAGGAAGGGGGCGCTCGACGGCCTCTCGCTCCCGGGCAAGCTCGCCGACTGCCAGGAGCGCGACCCGGAGCGGAGCGAGCTCTACATCGTCGAGGGCGACTCGGCCGGCGGCTCCGCGAAGCAGGGGCGGGACCGCCGCTTCCAGGCGATCCTGCCGCTCCGCGGCAAGCTCCTGAACGTCGAGAAGGCGCGGCTCGACAAGATCGTCGCGAGCGAGAACGTCCGGCCGCTCATCATCGCGCTCGGCGCGGGGATCGAGGGGATCGGCGACAGCTTCGACATCGACAAGCTCCGCTACCACCGGGTCATCATCATGACCGACGCGGACGTCGACGGCGCCCACATCCGCACCCTCCTCCTCACCTTCTTCTATCGGCACATGCCGCAGGTGATCGAGCGGGGGTACCTCTACATCGCCCAGCCACCGCTCTACCGGGTCAGCACCGGGAAGGTGACCCGCTACGCGCAGACCGAGAAGGAGCGCGACCGGATCATCAAGGAGATGAACGTCAAGAACATCTCCGTCCAGCGCTTCAAGGGGCTCGGCGAGATGAACGCCGACCAGCTCTGGGACACGACGATGAACCCGGAGACGCGGACGCTCCTCCGGGCGGAGATCGAGGATGCCGCGGCGGCCGACGCGATCTTCACGATGCTGATGGGCGAGAAGGTCGCGCCGCGGAAGGACTTCATCAAGTCCGAGGCGCGGAAGGTCCGGAACCTTGACGTCTGAGCCGACGCTGCTCGACCGACCTGCGACCGTGCCGGGGCAGGAGCGGACCGGGATCCGCATCGGGGGGCGCTCCGTCGAGATCGCGCCGCACCGCTGCTTCGCCTGCGGCTCGCTGAACGCCGGGGGGCTCCAGCTCGAGCTCCACTCGGCCGCGGGCCGCTGCTGGACGGAGCTTCGGATCCCGGAGCGCTTCCAGGGCTGGGACGGGATCGCCCACGGCGGGATCGTCGCCACCGTCATCGACGAGGTGATGGCGTGGTCGGTGATCGAGCAGGACAACTGGGGCGTCACGGCGCGCCTCTCGATCGAGTACAAGCGGCCCGCACCGGTCGGCTCGCTCATCCGCGCCGAGGGCTGGGTCGTCCGCGCGCGGCGCCGGCTCGTCGAGACCGCTGCGCGGGTGATCGACGCGGAGACCGGGGTGACCGTCGCGACCGCCGAGGGCCTCTACGTCGCGGCGCCCGAGGAACGGAAGCGCGAGCTGAAGGAACGCTACGCCTTCCGGCTCGTCGACGATGGTCCGCCCGGGGGCGTGGTCGCATGACGATCGCGCTCGCCGCCCGCCCGCTCGCCGCCCGCGGGGTCGCCGCGCGACCGCGCGCAGCAGCCACGGGCCCGTCGACCGCGACCCGCGCCGCCACCGCGTTCGTCGCCCGGATGCGGGACGACGCGAGGGCGCTCGGCCGGGAGCTGGCGGATGCCGTCCAGGATCCGGCCGGGCTCGCAGCCGCGGCCGCGGCGGGGATGCGCCGGCTCGGCGACCCCGTCTACCGCGAGGCGCAGGCCTGGGTCGTGCCGGGGAGCCGCGCCGTCGCAGGCGTCCGGGTCCCGCTCCAGCGGGCCGTCTGGGGCGCCTTCCGGCGGCGGACGCGCACGGTACGGCCGTCGACCCTGCTCCTCGCAGCCGACGCCCTCCTCCGCGACGGGACGACCGAGCTTCGGCTCTTCGCGATCGAGCTCCTCACGCGGACCCTTCCGACCGACCCGGAGCGGAGCTGGCAGCTCCTCCGCCGGACGGCCCGCGAGGCGGGTGAGTGGGTGACCGTCGACGCGCTCGCCCGGGCATGTGCCACCGGGATCATCCGGGAGCGCTACCGGTGGGCGGAGCTCGAGCAGCTCGTCTACTCCCCGTCGCGGTGGGAGCGCCGGCTCGTCGGATCGACGATCGCGACGATCCCCTTCGTCGACCGGGAGGCGGGCCGGCGGCCGGAGGTCGCGACCCGCGGCCTCGCGCTCGTCGGGGAGCTGATCGGCGATGCCGACGCGGACGTCCAGCGCGCACTCGGCTGGGCGCTCCGCAACCTCGTCCTCGTCGACCCGGCGGCCGTGCTCGCCTTCTGTCGTGCCGAGGCGTCCACCGCGGCCGCCACGGGCGACGGCAACCGGGCGCGCGTCATCCGTTCGGCCCTCCCGAAGCTCCCGTCCGGGGAAGCGGCCGAGATCGGGCAGGCGCTCGCCGGCCTCCGCCGGACCCCGGCGGGCGCCCCGACCTCCCGCGCGGCATCGATCGCCGCCGCCTTCGCGGTGACCCGCGACCCCGCCGCACACCCGGAGCCCCCGCTCCGATGAGCCCCGAAGCGCCGCCGCCCGCGGCCCCCCCGAGGAGAGGACGACCGTGACGGACGATCTCGGCGACATCCGCTCGATCCGCATCGAGGACGAGATGCGGGTGAGCTACCTCGATTACGCGATGAGCGTGATCGTCGCCCGCGCGCTCCCCGACGTCCGGGACGGCCTCAAGCCGGTCCACCGCCGGATCCTGTACACGATGGGCGAGATGGGTCTCTCGGCCACGTCGTCGTACCGCAAGTGCGCCGCGATCGTCGGCGAGGTGATGGGGAAGCTCCACCCGCACGGCGACCAGGCGCTCTACGACGCGCTCGTCCGCCTCGCCCAGGACTTCGCGATGCGCTACCCGCTCGTCGACGGGCAGGGGAACTTCGGCTCGGTCGACGGCGACGAGGCGGCGGCGATGCGCTACACGGAGGCGCGCCTCACCGGGATCGCCGCCGAGATGCTCGCCGACATCGACAAGGCGACCGTCGACTTCGTGGACAACTACGACGGGACGCAGAAGGAGCCGTCGGTCCTGCCGGCGCGGCTCCCGAACCTGCTCGTCAACGGGTCGGCGGGGATCGCCGTCGGGATGGCGACGAACATCCCGCCGCATCACCTCGGCGAGGTCGCCGACGCGACGATCGCGCTGATCGACGACCCCTCCCTCACGACGGACGACCTCTGCGCCCGCGTCCTCGGGCCGGACTTCCCGACCGGCGGGACGATCTTCCGCTACGAGACGCGACGGAACACGATCACGGGCGAGACCGAGACGATCGACGCGATCCGGGACATGTACGCGCACGGGCGCGGGCGTGTCGTCATCAGGGCGCAGGTCGCCTTCGAGGAGACCCGCACCGGGAAGACCGCGATCATCGTCACGGAGCTCCCGTACCAGGTGAACAAGGCGTCGCTCATGGAGAAGATCGCCGACCTGGTGACGAGCAAGAAGATCGAGGGGATCTCGGACCTCCGCGACGAGTCCGACCGCGACGGGATGCGCATCTACATCGAGCTGAAGCGCGACGCGAACCCCCACAAGGTCCTGAACAACCTCTTCAAGCACACGCCGATGCAGTCGGCCTTCAACATGAACATGCTCGCCCTCGTCGACGGGCAGCCCCAGACGCTCCCCCTCAAGGCGGTCATCCAGCACCACATCGACTACCGCCGCGAGGTGATCCGGCGCCGGACCGAGTTCGACCTCGAGAAGGCGCGGGCCCGGGCCCACATCCTCGAAGGCCTGAAGATCGCGCTCGACAACCTCGACGCGGTGATCGCGACGATCCGGGAGTCGGCCGACACCGATCTCGCGCGGACGAACCTCATGTCGCGCTTCGGCCTCTCCGAGCTCCAGGCGAGCGCGGTCCTCGACATGCGACTCGCCCGGCTCGCCGCCCTCGAACGCAAGAAGATCGAGGACGAGTACCTCGCGGTGATCCAGCTGATCGCGGAGCTCGAGGAGATCCTCGCGAACCCCGGCAAGGTGCTCGCGATCATCAAGGACGAGCTGGCGGAGCTGAAGCGCAAGTACGCCGGCGAGCGGCGGACCCGGGTCGCCGACGACTCGAGCCGCGAGATGACCGACGAGGACCTCATCGCCGACGAGGACGTCGTCGTGAC
Organism: Chloroflexota bacterium; assembly: GCA_046045415.1. Classification (GTDB taxonomy): domain Bacteria; phylum Chloroflexota; class Limnocylindria; order Limnocylindrales; family CSP1-4; genus DASVZT01. Next base: position 39,777 of record JBJOLT010000047.1, read on the forward strand.
GATCAGCGGCCGCGGCTACATCAAGCGCCAGCCGGTCGCGACCTACCGACGCCAGCACCGCGGCGGCAAGGGGATCATGGGCCACGTCACGCGGGAGGAGGACGCCGTCGAGCACCTCCTCGTCGCGAACACGCACGACTGGGCCCTCTTCTTCACGAACCGGGGCCGCGTCTTCAGCGCGAAGGTGCACACGATCCCCGACGCGAGCCGCCAGGCGAAGGGGATGCCGATCATCAACCTCCCCGGCGTCCAGGTGGAGACCGGCGAGGTCCCGATGGCGACGATCACGCTCCCGGGCTTCGAGAAGGGCCGCTTCCTCGTGATGGCGACCACCCGGGGGATCATCAAGAAGACGCCGCTCGAGCAGTTCGAGAAGGTCCGCTCGAGCGGGATCCGGGCGATCACCATCCACGAGAAGGACGAGCTCGCGTGGGTCGCCGTCTCCACCGGCGCCGACGACGTCATCCTCGCCACCCGGCTCGGGAAGCTCGCCCGCTTCGCCGAGACCGAGGTGCGACCGATGGGGCGCGACGCGGCGGGGGTGATCGGGATCCGGCTCGCCCGCCAGGGGGATGCCGTCGCCTCGATGTCGATCGTGGACCCGGAGGCCGACCTCCTCGTCCTCACCGAGACCGGCTACGGGAAGCGCGTCCCGCTCTCCGCCTTCCGGCGGAAGCATCGCGGCGGGCAGGGCGTGATGCTCATCGCGCTCGAGGGGAAGAAGACCGGGCCCGTCGCGGCCGTCCAGCAGGTGACCGATGCGGACGAGGAGCTCCTCCTCATCTCCGCGGGCGGCCAGGTCGTCCGGACGGAGACGACCTCGGTGAACCGCTACTCGCCCGGTGCCCGCGGCGTCATCGTCATGCGCCTGAACGAGGGCGACAAGGTCGTCGGGATCTCCGCCTTCCGCGAAGGGCTGGCGGAGCGGGGTGCCATCGGTGACAATGACGCCCCTGCGGGCGAAGGCGGCCCCGAGGACGGGCCGCCGGCAGGATGATCCGGGGAGCCGGACAGGAGGGCGCGTTGTACGCCGACCAGTTCGACATCTACTCCGGCAACGCGAACCCCGACCTCGCGCGGAAGATCTGCCGCTACCTCGGCGTGGAGCTCGGGCGGGCCGAGGTCTTCTCGTTCGCGAACGAGAACATCTTCGTCAAGATCCTCGACAACGTCCGCGAGAAGGACATCTTCCTCGTCCAGCCGACGTGCCATCCGGTCAACCAGTCGATCATGGAGCTCCTGATCCTCACCGACGCCTTCAAGCGGGCGAGCGCCGGCCGGATCACCGCGGTCGTCCCGTTCTACTCGTACGGCCGCTCGGACAAGAAGGATCAGCCCCGGGTCCCGATCACGGCCCGGCTGATCGCCGACATGATGACCGTCGCCGGGGCGGACCGGGTCCTGACGATGGACCTCCACCAGGGCCAGATCCAGGGCTTCTTCAACATCCCGGTGGACGAGCTGACGGCGGTCCACCTCCTCTCGAACTACTTCCGCCACAAGCAGCTCACCGACCTCGTCGTCGTCACCGACCTCGGCTTCGCGAAGCGCGCCCGGACCTTCGCCGAGCTCCTCGACGCCCCGCTCGCGATCATCGAGAAGCGGCGGATCGGCAACTCCGACCGGGCCGAGCTGATGAACGTCATCGGCGAGGTGCGCGGTCGGCGGGCGATCATCGTCGACGACGAGATCGACACGGCGGGGACGCTCATGGAGACGGTCCGCGCCCTCGAACGCGAGGGCGTCTCCGAGATCTACGCGTGTGCGAGCCACGGCGTCCTCTCGGACCCGGCGGTCGACCGGATCCGCGACTCCAGCCTCCGCGAGGTCGTCGTCACCGACTCGATCCCGCTCCCGCCGGAGAAGCGGCTCCCGACGATCACGACGCTCTCCGTCGCGCCGCTCATCGGCGAGGCGATCAAGCGGATCCACCGCGGCGAGTCGGTCGGCGCCCTCTTCTCGAGCGAGGTCTCGTTCACCCAGGAGATGATCCTGTGGGAGGACGGGGTCGCGAAGACGCTCGACACCCGCCCCCACGAGACCGAGGCGACGTCCGTCGCCTCGCAGCGCTAGACCCGGGCGAGCCGGGCGAACGCCGAGGACGACGATGACGATGCAGCTCTACCGGCCGGACGGCGAGGGGAAGCTCACGCCGGCCGCACCGCCCGAGGACTGGCGGCGCCAGCTCCGCTCCCCGCGCTGGGGTCGCCGGCTCGCCGGCGGCGAGCTGCCACGGCTCGCGAACCCGGAGATGGACCCGACGTCCCGGCTCCGCTCCGTCGCCTTCTGGCTCGGCCTCGGCGCCCTCACGTTCGTCCTTCTCGTCGCCGGCTACGGGAGCGGCTTCTGGTCCTGAGCCGGGTCGGCCGGTCGCCGGCCTGACGCCGGCCGGTCGCCGCGCCGGGGCCCCGCTCGCGGCCCGCCTATACTGGGCACCCATGCTTGGCTTCCTCTCCAGGTTCGTCGACTCGAACGACCGCGAGCTTCGGCGGATCCAGCCCTTCATCGACCGGATCAACGAGCTCGAACCCGAGTTCGAGGCCGCCTCCGACGACGAGATCCGCCGGCGGATCGGCGACATCCGCGAGGCGATCGCCGACGCGGCCGAGCCGGAGGAGCCGTCCGAGGACGAGCTCGAGCACCCGGACCTCGAGCGGCGCCGGGACCTGCGGAAGGCGCGCCGGAAGCGGGAGCTCGCCAACCTCCAGGAGGCGCTCGACGACGCGCTCCCCGAGGTCTTCGCGGCGGCACGGGAGGCGATGAAGCGGACGCTCGGGATGCGCCACTTCGACGTCCAGCTGATCGGCGGGACGGTCCTCCACCAGGGGAAGATCTCCGAGATGCGCACGGGCGAGGGGAAGACCCTCGTCCCGACGCTCGCCGCGGCGCTGAACGCCCTGACCGGCCGCGGCGTCCACGTCATCACCGTGAACGACTACCTCGCCCGCCGCGACCCGCAGTGGATGGGCCCGGTCTTCCACTTCCTCGGCCTCTCGGTCGGGATGATCACGCACGACGCCTCGTACCGGTTCGAGCCGGGTCACCCGACGACGGACGAACGGCTCATCAACCTCCGGCCGTGCTCCCGTCGGGAGGCGTACGAGGCGGACATCACCTACGGCACCAACAACGAGTTCGGGTTCGACTACCTCCGCGACAACATGGTCACGGAGCTCGACCAGCGGGTCCAGCGCGAGCGCTACTACGCGATCGTCGACGAGGTCGACAACATCCTCATCGACGAGGCGCGCACCCCGCTCATCATCAGCGGCCAGGCCGAGGAGTCGGCGGACAAGTACTACACGTTCGCCCGGCTCGTCCCGCGCCTGAAGCCACGCGCCGAAGGGGCGGAGACGGGCGGCGACTACTTCGTCGACCTGAAGGACCGCGCCGTCTCGCCGACCGAGGAGGGGGTCGCGAAGATGGAGAGCCTCCTCGGGATCACGAACCTCTACGACACGGACCCGACGCTCGCCCGCCACTTCGAGCAGGCGCTCCGGGCCCACGCGCTCTACCGGCGCGACCGCGACTACCTCGTGAAGGACGGTGAGATCGTCATCGTCGACGAGTTCACGGGCCGCCAGATGCCCGGGCGCCGCTGGAGCGAGGGCCTCCACCAGGCGATCGAGGCGAAGGAGGGGCTCCGCGTCCAGCGCGAGTCGGTCACGCTCGCGACGATCACCTTCCAGAACTACTTCCGCCTCTACGACAAGCTCGCCGGGATGACCGGCACGGCGATGACCGAGGCGGAGGAGTTCCACAAGATCTACGACCTCGAGGTCGTCGCGATCCCGACCCACCGGCCGATGGTCCGAGTCGACGAGCCGGACCTCGTCTACCGGAACGAGAAGGGCAAGTACGGCGCGCTCATCGACGAGGTCGCCGAGATGCAGGCGGCGGGGCGCCCGGTCCTCGTGGGGACCGTCTCGGTCGAGAAGTCGGAGATCGTCTCGGAGCTCCTGAAGCGGCGCGGGATCAAGCACGAGGTCCTGAACGCGAAGCTCCACGAGAAGGAGGCGGCGATCGTCGCCCAGGCGGGCCGGACCGGGGCCGTCACGATCGCGACGAACATGGCCGGCCGCGGGACGGACATCCTCCTCGGCGGGAACCCGGCCGGCCTCGCGTCGGAGCTCCTCCACAAGCGGGGGCTCAACCCGGCCGAGGTGGACCGGAAGACGTACGACGCCGCGCTCGCCGAGGCGAAGGCGACGTGCGAGGAGGACCATCGCCGGGTCGTCGCGGCGGGCGGGCTCCACATCATCGGGACCGAGCGCCACGACTCGCGCCGGATCGACAACCAGCTCCGCGGACGTGCCGGTCGCCAGGGCGACCCTGGCTCGACCCGTTTCTACCTCTCGCTCGACGACGACCTGATGAAGCGGTTCGCCTCCGACCGGGTCGCCTCACTCATGGAGCGGATGGGGCTCGAGGACGACGTCGCGATCGAGTCCGGGCTCGTCAGCCGGACGATCGAGAGCGCCCAGACCCGGGTCGAGGGCTTCAACTTCGACATCCGGAAGCGGGTCGTCGAGTTCGACGACGTCATCAACAAGCAGCGTGAGACGATCTACGCGGAGCGCGACAAGGTCCTCCGGAACGAGGCGCTCGGGGAGACGATCCGCGCCTTCCTCGAGGACGAGATCGCGGGCCTCGTCGACCAGTACTGCGGCGACATCGACGCGGGCAGCTGGAACCTCGCCGGCCTCGAGAACGCGCTCCGCGCGATGGGCGTCGACGGACCGGGGGCCACCGAGGCGGACCTCGAGGACTTCCTCGCCGCCGAGACGCTCGCCGCCCACCTCCAGGACCTCGTCCTCGAGCGGCTCGCGGCGAAGGAGCGGGAGCTCGGCGACGACTGGCCGCTCGTCGAGCGGCTCGTCCTCCTCCGGACGATCGACAGCCTCTGGGTCGAGCATCTCACCGAGCTCGACGACATGCGCCGCGGCATCGGGCTCCGGGGCTACGCGCAGCAGGACCCGCTCAACGAGTTCCGCAAGGAGGCCTTCTCGCTCTACGAGGAGCTCCGCGGCCTGATCCGCCACGGGGTCGCCTCGACGGTCTTCCGGGTGAACGTCGTCCGGGAGTCGGCGGCGACCGCCGGCGCGAGCGCCACCGCCGCAGGGGGCCGCGGCAGCGTCCGGACGAGCGGCGGGGGCGACCCCGCCGGCCCCGCCGGGAGCGGGCCGTCGCCCGCCGCCGCCGCGCGGGGCGTCGCCCGGGCCAAGGGGATCCCCCAGGCGCCGGCGGCCATGCGCCGGATGCAGGAGTCGCTCGGGGGCGGCGCGGCCGGCGGCACCGGGGGCGCCGGCGCGAAGCCGGGGCAGACGCCGACGGGCGAGCGGATCGGGCGGAACGACCCGTGCTGGTGCGGCTCCGGCCAGAAGTACAAGAAGTGCCACGGCGCGTGAGCCCACGCCGCGGATGACCCGCGGGCTCCTGCGGGCCACCGGCCTGCTCGCTGCCGGTGCCTGCCTCATCGGAGGCTGGACGATCTGGCGGATCTGGGACGAGGCCGCGCGCGACGACCCGCGGAGCGCCGGTGCGATCGTCGTCCTCGGCGCGGCGCAGTACGACGGCCGGCCCTCCCCGGTCTTCGCGGCCCGCCTCGACCACGCGATCGACCTCTACCTCGCCGGGCGGGCGCCGGTCCTCGTCGTCACCGGCGGGAAGCAACCGGGCGACCGGACGACCGAGGCGGCGACGGCGCGGGGGTATGCCGTCCGGCGGGGCGTGCCGGAGGCGGCGATCCTCCTCGAGGACGAAGGGCGGACGACCGTCGAGTCGATCAGCTCGGTCGCCCGGATCCTCGCCGCGGCGGGGATCCCCGACGCGCTCTTCGTCTCCGACCCCACCCACATGCTCCGCGTGCTCCTCATCGCGCGCGACGAGGGGGTCGTCGCCTACGGCTCACCGACGCGGACGAGCCCGGTCGAGGCCGATCCGCTCCGCCGCCTCCGCGCGACGATCCACGAGGTGGGGGCGCTCGCCCAGTACCTCATCCTCGGTCGGACCGGGCTCCTCGGGCTTCCCTAGTTCCTACCGACGCGCCACGCGAACCTACGACCGAGCGCAGTGATTCCGACGGTCCTACCCCTTGGCCTAGGCGAGCGGTCCATCTATACTCCGGCTCAGCCTTTCGGCAGGAGGAGGACCGGTCGAGGCGGCCCGGCGACGGACCGTGACGGCCGAGGGAGAGGGCAGTTGAAGCAGGCAGAGAGCGACTCGTTCGTCGATCTGATCGCGTGCGAGCGGGACTGCCGCTCCTGCAGCTACGCCGCCGCCCTCGACTGCGACGGCAACTGCGGCATCTGTCCCCACAACGCCTACTGCCCCTGCGTGAACCCCGTCGTCGCCCGGAGCAAGACCGCGCTTCGCCTGATCGAGCTCCGTCCGCTCATCCTCCAGGACCTTCGCGGAGGCCGCTCCTAGATGGACGCGTCCGCGATCCGGGCCCTCGCGGAGCGGATCGAGGCAACCTCGGGGCGTCTTTGACCTAGCCGCGAAGGAGCGGCGCGTCGACGAGCTCGACGCGCAGACCGGCGAGGCCGGCTTCTGGGACGACCAGCGGCGCGCCCAGCGGATCCTCCGCGAGGCGGACGGGCTCCGGACCGAGGTCACCCTCTGGCACGAGCTCGTCCAGCGCGGGCGCGACCTCGTGGAGCTCGCCGACCTCGTGGAGGGATCGGGGGACGACGAGCTCGCGGCCGAACTCGACCGGGACGCCGGGGCGCTCGAGGCGGACTTCGCGCGCGAGCGGACGGCGCTCCTCTTCTCCGGCGACTACGACGACCGCGGCGCGCTCGTCAGCATCAACGCCGGCGCCGGCGGGACCGAGGCGACCGACTGGGCCGAGATGCTCCTCCGGATGTACCTCCGCTGGGCCGAGCGCCATCGCTTCGCGACGGAGATCGTCGACCAGACCGAGGGGGAGGAGACGGGCTACCGGAGCGTCACCCTCGCGATCGACGGGCGGCGCGCCTACGGCTACCTCCGGGCGGAGCGGGGCGTCCACCGCCTCGTCCGGATCAGCCCGTACGACTCGCAGAAGCGGCGCCAGACGACCTTCGCGCTCGTCGAGGTCCTCCCGGAGGTGGAGCCGGACGACACCGACGTCGAGCTCGACTGGGACGAGATCCGCGTCGACACCTTCCGAGCCCAGGGTGCGGGCGGGCAGCACGTCAACAAGACGGACTCGGCGGTCCGGCTCACGCACCTCCCGACCGGGATCGTCGCCCAGAGCCAGAACGAGCGCTCCCAGACGCAGAACAAGGAGACGGCGATCAAGGTCCTGAAGGCGCGGCTCCTCGAGCGGCGCCTCGAGGAGAAGGAGGCCGAGCTCCGGAAGCTGAAGGGCGAGCACGTCACCGCCGGGTGGGGCAACCAGATCCGGAGCTACGTGCTCCACCCGTACCAGATGGTGAAGGACCTCCGGACCGCGCACGAGACCTCGAACACCACCGGGGTCCTCGACGGCGATCTCGACCCGTTCATGCAGGCGGAGCTCGAGCGGCTCGCCACCGGTGCGCCGGTCGCGGGCGAGCCCGAGCCCGATTGAGCCCCCGCTCCTGCCAGCGAGACCGCCCCTCCCGCCACCGACGATCCGCCCGCTCCGGGCGGGCGACGCCGCAGCCTGCGCCACCGTCTGGGAGCGCTCGATCGCCGACTACGAGCGTCGGCTCGCCCGGCCGGCGATCTCGCCCGACCACGCGCCGGTCGTCCGGCTGATCGACCACCTCCGGGAGACCGACCCCGAGCGCTGCTGGGTCGCCACCCGGCCGTGGGCCGCCGCGCTCGACGCCGCCGGACGGGCGGGCGCCGACCTCCCGCCCCGGGTCGCCGACCCGGGGAGCGGCCTCCCCGGCGACGAGGCGATCGTCGGCTTCGCCGCCGCCTCGATCCGCGGCGGGACCTGGTTCCTCGGGCTCCTCTTCGTCCTCCCCGGCGAGCAGGGGCGCGGCCTCGGGACGAAGCTCCTCGCCGCGACCTTCCCCGACGGCCGGCTCCCGCGGCCCGGTGCGGCGGCGGCCCCGAGCCCGAGGGGCGAGACGACCGCGCCGGCGGCGATCCCGGCGATCCTCGCGACCGTGATCGACTCGGTCCAGCCGATCTCGAACGGGCTCTACGCGCGGATCGGCGTCGTCCCTCGCCTCCCGGCGTTCCGGCTCGTCGGCCGGCCGCGGCGGCCGGGGGCCCTCGGGGCGCTCCCGCGCGGGATCCGCGCCGCGACCGATCCCGGCCTCGCGCGGGGCGCCGGACCGCTCGAGGCGGCGATCGGCGAGCTCGACGCGACGCTCCTCGGGTCGGCCCGGCCCGCCGACCACGCCTTCCTCCGCCGCGACGGGAGGCGCCGGCGGCTCTATCGCGACGGCCGGGGGCGGCTCGTCGGCTACGGCTACGTCACCGCCGCCGGGCGGCTCGGGCCGGTCGCGGTCGCCGACGCGGACCTCCTCGTCCCCGTCGTCGGCGACCTCCTCGATGCGATCGTCCCCGCCGGTCCGAGCGCCGTCCCGGCCACCGGCGCGAACCCCGAGCTGTTCGCGGCGCTCCTCGCCGCCGGGTTCCGGATCGACGGATTCCCGGCCCTCATCTGCTGGAACCGGCCCTTCGGCTCCCTCGAGCGCTACCTCCTCGGCTCGTACGCGCTCCCCTGAGCGCGCCGGCGGCCGTGCCCTGCCCGGCCGTGCCGCGGGCCCGCCCGGGCGACACCCGCCGCGGCAGGTGGTAGCCTCTCGCCGACGTGGCTCCACCTGCGGTGCCCCCGGCCGGAGTCGACCCCGAGCGGGCGCGCGGGCGCTCGCCGCAGCTCGCCGCGGAGGTGCCGTGACCGCCGTCCCGCCCCGCGCCCCGTCGCGGACGATCGGACGCCTCGACGAGAGCCACGACCCGTCGCTCCCCGACCGCGACCGGGCGCTCATCGTCCTGCGCGACGTGACGAAGACCTACCCGAACGGTCGGATGGCGCTCCGGGAGGTCGACCTCGCCGTCCCGGAGGGCGATTTCGTCTTCCTCGTCGGGCCGTCCGGGGCCGGGAAGTCCACCCTGATCCGGCTCCTGATCGGCGACGAGCTCGCGACCCGCGGCCACGTCTACTTCGACGGCCGGGACATGGCGCGACTCCCGCGCCGGCAGATCCCGCGGCTCCGCCGCCGGATCGGCGTCGTCTTCCAGGACTTCAAGCTCCTCGCCTCGAAGACGGTTCGCGAGAACGTCGCGTTCGCGCTCGAGGTGACCGGGACGCCGGGGCGGCAGATCCGGCCGGCGGTGGAGCGGGTCCTCGCCCTCGTCGGCCTCACCGCGCAGGCCGACCAGTTCCCCGCGCAGCTCTCGGGGGGCGAGCAGCAGCGCACGGCGATCGCGCGGGCGCTCGTCCACGACCCGCGCGTCATCATCGCCGACGAGCCGACGGGGAACCTCGATCCGTTGATCAGCTGGGAGATCCTCCAGCTCCTCCTCCGGATCAACGAGATGGGGGTCACCGTCCTGATGGCGACGCACAACGCCGAGCTCGTCACCGCGCTCCGTCGCCGCGTCGTCGCGCTCGAGGAGGGGCGGATCGTCCGCGACGAGGTCGGCGGCGCATATCACGGGGCCGGCTGATGGTCGGCTTCCTCGCCTTCAGCGTCCGGCGCGCCTGGCAGGGCTTCTGGCGGAACGGCCTGATGAGCCTCGCCGCGACGGCGACGATGGTCCTGATGCTCGTCCTCCTCTCGCTCTTCTTCACGCTCCTCACGGGCCTGAACGCGGGTCTCGAGTACGTCGAGGGGAAGGTCGAGATCGTCGCCGACCTCGAGCCCGACGTGACGGACGACGCGGTCGCGACGCTGATCTCGGCCATCGAGTCGAAGCCCGAGGTCGCCTCGGTGACGTACGTCTCGGCGGAGACGGCGCTCGAGCGCTTCCGCGCGACGATGGCGGCCGAGGGACGGGAGGACCTCACCGCCTATCTCGACAGCAACCCGCTCCCGGCGAGCCTCGAGGTGCGGCTCCGCGATCCGCGCGTCTTCGGGGACGTCGCCGACGTGCTCCGCGGCGCGGCCGGGGTCGTCGCCGAGGTCAAGGAGATCCAGAAGCTCGTCGAGCAGGTCCTCACCGTCACCGGACTCCTCCGGACGGGCGGTGTCGTCGTCCTCATCCTCGTCGCGCTCACCGTCCTCTTCATCATCATCAACACCATCCGGCTCGCCCTCGTCGCACGTGCCGAGGAGATCGACGTGATGCGGCTCGTCGGGGCGTCGGACGCCTTCATCCGCTGGCCGTTCGTCTTCGAGGGGGCGTTCGTCGGGATCCTCGGCTCGGCCGTGACGCTCGGGCTCCTCGCCGTCGTCGGCGCCCCGCTCGGCGACTTCATGTACGACTTCTTCCGCGTCCTCCCGCTCCGGTTCGAGGCGCTCTCGCGCGACCTCGCACTCCTCGTCGCCGGGACGGGGATCGGCCTCGGGGTCCTCGGATCGTGGCTCTCGGTCCGCGGCTACCTGATCCGCTGATGGACCGCCGGCCACCGCGGCTCGCACTCGCCGTCGTCGCGCTCCTCGCCGGGACGGGGATCTTCGTCTCCGGCTTCTCCCTCGGCGCCCGGAGCGCGGCGAACCCGGGGACGCCGCCGGGCGAGGCGGCGATGTGGGCGCCGTTCTGGGACACGTACCGGGCGATCCGCGAGCGGTACGCCCTCGGGCCGGTCGAGCCGCGGACCCTCGTCCACGGCGCGATCGAGGGGCTCGTCGAGTCGCTCGACGACCCGTACTCCTCCTACCTCCCGCCCGACGAGTACCGGAAGCGGCTGGAGGAGCTCTCCGGCCGCTTCGAGGGGATCGGCGCCCGGATCTCGCTGAGCGACCCCTCGTGCGAGGCGGTCGGGGACGGCTGCGCGCTCGAGGTCGTCGAGCCGCTCCCGGACTCCCCGGCCGAGCGGGCCGACCTCCGCCGGGGGGACGCGATCGTCGCGATCGACGGCCGCTCCACGACCGGCCTGACCCCGGCCGAGGCGATCGGTCTCGTCCGGGGACCGGAGGGGACCACCGTCCTCCTGACGATCGTCCGCGACGCGGGCGAGCCGTTCGACGTCCCGATCGTCCGTGCGGTCATCGTCGAGCGCGAGGTGATCGCAGCGGCGCTCGCCGACGGGACGGTCGGCTACCTCGGCCTCGTCGGCTTCAGCGACAACGCGGCGCGCGACCTCGTCTCGGCGCTCGAGGCGCACCTTGCCGCGGGGCGGCGGGCGATCGTCCTCGACCTCCGCGGCAACCCCGGCGGCTTCACCACCTCGGCGACGACGATCGTCAGCCAGTTCCTCGCCGACGGCGCCGTCTTCTGGACCGAGGACGCATCGGGCGAGCGGGTCGAGACCCCCGTCTCCCCGGGCGGGGTCGCGACCGATCCGTCGATCCGGCTCGTCGTCCTCGTCGACGGCGGCAGCGCCTCGGCGAGCGAGATCGTCGCCGGGGCGCTCCAGGACGCCGGGCGGGCGACGCTCGTCGGGGAGCGGACCTTCGGCAAGGGGACGATCCAGGGGTGGCAGCCCCTCGACGACGACGCGGGCGGTTTCCGCCTGACCATCGCGAAGTGGCTCACCCGCTCGACGAAGTGGATCGACGGCGAGGGGCTCACCCCCGACGTCCTCGTGGCGCCGGCGCCCGAGACGACCGCCGGGACGGACGGCGGCGGTCCGGGGAGCGGAAGTGTCGACCCTACAAGCGGGCGTCCCGAACCTGATCGGGACCCGGTCCTCGCCCGGGCGCTGGCGATCCTCGGCGAGGGCGGCCCCTAGCCCGCCGCCGCGCCCCGGGCCCCTTGCGCGGTGCTACGCGACGAGCCCGGGCCCGACGAGCCCGGCCCCGGAGGCCGGCTCGACGACGAGGACGCGGGGGACCCGGCCCGTCCGCCGTCGGTAGGTGGTCTCGACCGCGCGCTCGAGCGCCGGCAGCGCATCGTGCCGGACGAGGTTCACCGTGCAGCCGCCGAAGCCGGCGCCGGTCATCCGGGCGGCGACGACGCCGGGGACGCCGAGCGCCGTCTCGACGAGGGCGTCGAGCTCGGTGGAGCTCACCTCGAAGAGGTCGCGGAGCGACGCATGGCTCTCCGCGAAGAGGCGACCGACCGCCTCGAGGTCCCCCGCCTCGAGCGCAGCGACCGTCTCGAGCACCCGGACGTCCTCGCGGACGACATGCTCAGCGCGGCGGAGGTCCACGGCGTCCGCGAGCCCGGCGAGCGACCCGAGGAGCTCCTCGTCGACGTCGCGGAGCGCCCGGACCGGGGCGCCACGCTCGGCGAGGAGGCCGACGATCCGCTCGCACGAGGCGCGCCGGTCGTTGTACGCGCTCCCGTGCAGTCGACGCGGGGCACCGGTGTCGCAGACGACGAGGGCGACCCGCTCGAGCGGGATCCGGACGCGCTCGTGCTCGAGCGAGCGGCAGTCGAGGAGGATCGCGCCGGCGCGGTTCCCGACGGAGGAGGCGAACTGGTCCATGATCCCGCACCCGACGCCGACGTACTCGTTCTCGGCCCGCTGGGCGAGCCGCGCGAGGCGCGGGCGATCCGTGGCGTCCGCCGGGTCCGCGATGAGCGCGTGGGCCGTCGCGAGCTCGAGCGCCGCCGAGGACGAGAGGCCCGCCCCGACCGGGAGGTCGCTCGCGAGGAGCCCTCGGACGCCCCGGAGCGGGATCCCCGCGTCCGCGAGCGACCGGGCCGTCCCGGCGACGTAGTCGAGCCAGTCGCCCCGGCGCTCGCCGATCGCGTCGAGGTCGAAGCCCGCGGTCTCGCCGGTCGCCTCGAGCGTGACCTCGACGCGCCGATCGTCCGTCGGGACGAACGCGATCCGGATCTCGAGGCCGATCGCCACCGGGAGGACGTAGCCGTCATTGAAGTCCGTGTACTCGCCGATCAGGTTCACCCGCCCCGGCGCCCGGGAGATCCGGATCGCCGCCGGATCGAGCTCGGCGGGGAGCCGCTCCGCGAGCGCGTCCCGGAGCCGTCCCGGATCGAGCGTCCCCGCGGCCGGCCGACGGGCGGTCACGGCGTCCCCGCCCGGACGATCTCGACCGGGGCGGCCTCGGCGGGCCGGGGCCCGTCGAGCGCGGCGAGGCGCGGCGCGATCGCCTCCGGCAGGGCGTCGAGGATGAAGGCGCCGGTCGCGGTCTCGACGGAGGCGCGGACCTTCGTGAGCCGCTCGTTGCGGTGCGGCGGATAGAACTCGACGGCGACGTGCCAGCCGGCGTCGGGCGCCCCGTCCGGCCCGGGCGGCGCGTCGAGGATGGCCATCATGTAGGGGAGCGGGAAGCCGAGGAGCGCGTCGTATCTGAGGACGACGTCGCGGAGCGCCGCCGCGAGGTCGCGGCGCTCCACCGGCAGGAGGTCGGCGAGGCGGCGCGCGCCGTGTCGCCTGGCGCGGACGTGCACCTCGAAGGGCCAATGTGGGGCGTACGGTACGGCGACCACGAAGCTCTGGTTCGCCGCGACGACCCGATCGCTCGCCGCGTCCTCCGCGACGACGGTGCAGCCGAGGCACCCCCCGCCAGCGGCCGCGTGGGCCCGGCTCGCCTCGGCCCGGAGCGCGATCGTCGGCGGGACCCGGTCGAACGCATAGACCTGACCGTGCGGGTGCGAGAGCGTCGCCCCGACCGCCTCGCCCCGGTTCTCGAACGGCATCACGAACCGGTGCCGCGGCTCGGCCCACAGGTCGGCCGTCCGGTCGGTCCAGATCGCGACGACGTTCGCGAGCTCCGCGGGGCTGAGGGTCGCGAGCGAGCCGGCGTGATGTGGGGTGTACAGGACCACCTCGCAGCGGCCGAACGAACGGGCGAGCCGCGGATCCGCCGCCACCAGGGGCGGGTCGGCGCGGAACGACGGGAAGCGGTTCTCGAAGACGGCCGCCTCGTACGCGAACGGGAGCTCCGGCCCTCCCGGGCAGAGCGGACAGCCCTCGTCGAGGCCGGAGTGCGGACGGACGTTCCGACCCGGGGAGACCGCGATCCACGTGCCGCTCAGGCGGTCGAGCCGCGACTGAAGTGCGGGGACGCCGGGGTCCGCCCCGGCGGTCGTCGGGTCCGCGGGAGGCTCTCCGACGAGGTCGCCGTAGACGATGAGGTAGCGCCCGCCCGACGTCGGGAGGTCGCGCCGGAGGAGCCGCCGGGCCGGGATCGTCCCGCTCACCGCCCCATCCTACGGCCGCGCCGACCGCTTGCGCGCCGGGGCAGGGTCGGGTACGGTCTCCGCAACGAAAGGAGGTGATGTGCAGTGACGGACCGTAGTAGCTGCACCACCTCCCGGGTGATGGCCGCCTGAGTCGGTCCCCCCGGGTGGTGGGATAGCTTGCGGACGCCGGCCCTCCGGGGCCGGCGTTCGTGCGTCTCGGGCATGCGGCGCGACGGCGTGCCGTGCCCGGAGGGCGATACTGGCCCTCCACCACCCCGACAGGAGGAGCTCCGATGGGCGAGGAGACGATCGCCCTCAACCGACGGGCACGCCACGACTTCTCGATCACCGAGACGGTCGAGGCGGGCATCGTCCTCACCGGTACCGAGATCAAGTCCGTCCGGGCCCACCAGGTGAGCCTGTCGGAGGCGTATGCCCGGATCGAGCGGGGTGAGGCCTGGCTGATCGGGGTCACCATCGCCCCGTTCGCCGGCGGGAACCGGAACAACCACGAGGCGAAGCGGACCCGGAAGCTCCTCCTCCGCCGCGGTGAGATCGACGAGCTGCTCGGCCTGACGAAGCAGAAGGGGCTGACGATCGTCCCGCTCCGGCTCTACATCAACGAGCGCGGCCGGGCGAAGGTCGAGCTCGGCGTCGCCCGCGGGAAGCAGCAGCACGACAAGCGTCGCGACATCGCCGAGCGCGATGCGAGGCGCGACCTCGACCGCGAGCTCGCCGAGGCGCGCCGGCGGTGACGCGGGACGGGAGGGGGAGATGAGGCTCTCGCGGGCGATCCAGGTCGTCGACGCGCACGCGTGCGGCGAGCCCGGCCGGGTCATCGTCGGCGGCGTGCTCGACGTCCCCGGCGCGACGATGTTCCACAAGATGCAGCACCTCTGGCAGCACGGCGACGAGCTCCGGAAGCTGACGCTCCGCGAGCCGCGCGGCTACCCGGCCGTCTGCTCCAACGTGATCCTCCCGCCGACGCATCCGGAGGCGGACGCCGGCTACGTGATCATGGAGCAGGTGGAGTACCCCGGGATGTCCGGCACGAACACGATCTGCGTCGCGACCGTCCTCCTCGAGACCGGGATGCTCCCGATGGTGGAGCCGGTGACGGAGCTGACCCTCGAGGCGCCGGCCGGGCTGATCCGGATCCGTGCCGAGTGCCGGGACGGGAAGGTCCGCTCAGTCACCTTCCGCAACGTCCCCGCCTTCGCGACCCACCTCGACGCGACGATCGAGGTCCCCCACCTCGGCACCGCGACGGTCGACGTCGCCTACGGCGGCATGTTCTACGTGATCGCGGAAGCCCGACAGTTCGGCCTACATCTGACGCCCGACGAGGGGCGCGACATCGTCCGGATCACCGAGATGCTGAAGGCCGCGGCACGGGAGCAG
>JBJOLT010000052.1:0-3789 GCA_046045415.1 Chloroflexota bacterium
GGATCAGCCCGGAGATCGCGCCGCGGATCTTCGAGCCCTTCGCAACGACGAAGCCGGTGGAGACGGGGACGGGGCTCGGGCTCTCGAACGTCTACTCGTTCGTCCGTTCGGCGGGCGGGTCGATCGAGTTCGCGTCCACCCAGGGCAAGGGGACGACCTTCACGATCCTCCTCCCGATCTCCGACGATCCGCTCCCGGAGTAGCGGCTCGCGGGCCGGCGACGCTCCACGGGAACGTCTCGAGTGGGCCCTACATCCCTTCTGACGGCTCGGACGCCTCGGGCGCGTCCGGGTCGGTCGGGACCTCGCGAAGCGTCTCCACCCGGTGCTGCGAGATCCCGGCGACCGGGACGCTCCAGCGACGGTCGCCCTTCGGGCCGGAGAGCTCGATCACCGCGTCGGTCAGGGCGACGACGGGCGGCCGGTGCCTGAACGTCGCGAGCGGGCTGACGCCCGGGAGGGCGTGGAGGGAGCCGGTGATCACGTACGGGCCGATCTCGACGGCGATCCGGTGGCGAACCGTCCCCCGCCGCCGCTCCGGGTGCCCGCGGGGTCCGGCGAGCTCGACGGCGCAGAGCTCATCGAGGCCGAGACTGAGGTGGTCGAGCGGGATGATCCGCCCGTCCTCGAGGGCCTCGACGGAGACGGCGCCGACCTCGAGGCGGCCCTGCGCGTTCAGGGCGTCGATGAGCCGCTCGTCGCCGTCGAGGGCGATACGCCCGGTGACGACGCAGTCCTCTGCCCAGGCGGTGACGGTCAGGTCCACGTGGCTCCCTGGCGTGCCGGAGGGCTGAGCCCTCTCCCCGGCATGGTAGCGGGTGGCGTCCCGCGACGAGGCGGTGACGGTCGGCCGCCGGCCGACTCCCCCGTCGTCAGTCGGCGAAGAGGATCCGCGTGAGGCCGCGGCCGAGCGCATGGACCTTCGCCGCCGGGCTCGCGCCGTCCGCCCAGCGCGCGAGCGCGGGCTCGTTCCGGCCGAGCCGCTCCAGCTCGAGGGCGAGGGGCCCTTCGATCTCTCGGCCGCCGATCGCGGCGGCGAAGAGGAGCGCCTTCGTGGGGAAGCGCGCGAAGAGGGTGCTCGTCATCACGCCGGCGGCCCTGGCGATGCGAGCCGCGGTGGCGCGGCGGTGGCCGACCCTGACGAGGACGTCGCGCGCGGCGTCGAGCATCCGGAGCGCCTCGTCGTCGTCCGGCACGCCCTCGACGAGGATCGGAGCGACGACCCGGGCCGGGGCCGCGAGCGCCCGCTCGAGCGGCGGCGCCGCCGGGACCGGGATCCTCGTCCCCGCGAGCGTGATGAAGGTCGCGCCGAGCGCGAGGTCGAGGCGGGAGCGGGCCGCGCCCGCGGGCTCGTCGCCCGGCGAGGGCCGGAGCAGCCCGGCGACGACGCGAAGGTCGTCGAGGACGACGTCGCCGAGGTCCGGGTCGTAGCACGCGGAGACGATGAGCTCGAGCGCCGTGGCGAGCGCCGGGTCCGGCGCGAACCAGGTCGTCAGGTGCTCCCGGTACGCGGCGACGTCGCCGGCGAGGTTCCGCCGGAGGCCACCGAGCGCCTGCTCGAGCGACGGGAGGGCGCGAGCGCGCCAGAGGTCGATCCCGAGTTCGCTCTTGCTCTCCGCCCTGGCGTAGATCGCCCCGACGGTGAGGCCGGCGCGGGACGCCACCCCCTGGAGCGCGAGCGCCTCCCAGCCGGACTCGACGACGATCTCGAGCGCGGCGTCGCGGAGCGCCTCGTCGTTCGCGATGGCGCGCGCCGACCGGCCGCGGGGTCGATCGGGGAAGGGCCGGACGAGCGACTCGTCCGGGAGCGCCGCCGGGCTGGTGAAGGATGCGAGGTCGCGGGTCGACGTCATCGGGCGTGCGGGCGCGGATGGCTCACTGACGTCGGCGACCTCGCTTCGGACGGCGGACGAGAAGTGGTGGAGATGGGGGAGGGTCGAACTCCCCGTCCAGAACCCTTCGCCAGGGACCAGCTACGAGCGTGTCCGATGTGTTGTCGTCGACCCGCCGGACGGCCATCGGCAACCTGCCGGCGGGTCCAGTCACGTGCCCCTAGATCGGGCTTGCTCTCCGGTCACGCGACGCTCGCCGGAGCGGCATCCTCGCTTCATGACGCTTCCACTACCCGCGAGGAGGAGGTAGCTTCCACGCTCACCTTACCGCCTAAGCGGCGAGGGCGAGAGCAGGCTGGCGAGTGCCAGTTACTTCGTTTTGCCGCCTGTTTTACGAGGCCTGACGGCACCTCGGCTCGCGTTCCCTGACAACCAGACCCTGTCGAAACCACGCATCCCCACAGGACCGAACGCATCTACGTTCCTCCTAACTGTAGACCACACTGCGGCGTTCGCCAAGAGGGAAATCGCGGTCTCGTGGGCGATCGGTCACCGCGAACGCGTCGCGACGGCCGGCGGTCCCCGGGCCGCCACGGCGGGCGGTCCCCGCGCCGCCCGCTCGACCCGTCGATGCCGCGCGCCGGACGCCGTCGGGACGTCGGGCCACCGGGGTGGGCGCCGGTATCATCGGCGTCGGGGCCGGCCCCGGCCCCGGTCTCGCGAGGAGTCCAGGTGAGCGACCCGCATCCCATGGTCGACACGGCGCTCCGGCGGTCCGCGCTCTTCGCGCGACTCGATGACGCCACCTTCGAGCGCTGCGCGGCCTCCTTCCGGCGGCGCCAGTACCGGCGGGGCGAGACGATCTTCAGCCAGGGCGATCCCGGCGATGCGCTCCACGTGATCGAGAGCGGCGCCGTCAAGGTCGTCATCCCGTCCGACGAGGGCGGTGAGGGGGCGATCATCGCGACGCTCGGCCCGGGGGACTGCTTCGGCGAGCTCTCCCTGCTCGACGGCGGCGAGCGATCGGCGACCGCGATCGCGCAGGACCCGACGGTGACGAGCGTCCTGCGACGGGACGCCTTCGTCTCGCTCTTCGAGGAGGACCCGATCCTCCGGCGGGCGGTGCTCGACGTGCTCGTCGGTCAGCTTCGCCGCCTGACGCTCCACGTCGGCGAGCTCCACTTCCTCAACCTCCCCGGTCGGCTCGCACGGCAGCTCGTCCGTCTCGCCCGGCAGTCGTCGCCGGGGACGTCCGAGGAGGTCCGGCTCTCGTGGTCCTATTCCCAGTCGGAGCTGGCCGCGATGATCGGCGGGACGCGCCAGTCCGTGAACCGGCTCCTCGCCGACTTCGTCGCGGAGGAGCTGATCCGGTTCGAGCGGGACCAGCTGGTCATCCCGGATCTCGGCCGCCTCGAACGGGCCGCCGAGCGGTGAGGGCGTCGCCGGCTTAGTTGCGTAGGGTCTACTTTCGGCCCGACCGGTGGGGTCGTGGGTGGTGGGCCCGGTGCCTGCCGGACGCCGTCCGGCCGCGCGCTACCAGATGTCCCCGACCGTGAACCCCTCCGGGAACGGGTCCGTCGGGTCGACGACGAGCGACCCGATCCCGGTGATCCATGCCTGGCCGGAGATCGTCGGGGTGATCGAGGCGTAGGGGCCGACCCGTCCCTCGTCGACGATCCTCCCGGTGAAGACGGTGCCGAGGATCCCCTCGTGCCGGAAGTCCTCGCCCGCCCCGAGGCGCCCGCGGGCGTGGAGCGTCGCCATCCGGGCGCTCGTCCCCGTGCCGCACGGGGAACGGTCGATGACGCCGGTCCAGGTCGACGGCCGGTCCCAGTCGAGCTCCCCGGTCGAGACGGTCACGACGTTCCGCATGTCGGCGTGGGGACCGGACGGGGGGCCGGAGAGCTGGCCGATCGTCACGCCGGCGAAGCCGGGCTGGTCGGGGTGCACCACCGGGA
>JBJOLT010000070.1:0-5256 GCA_046045415.1 Chloroflexota bacterium
CCGACCTGATCGGGACGATCGAGGTGGGAAAGCTCGCGGACCTGCTCGCCGTCGACGGGAACCCGCTCGACCACCCGGACTACCTGACGGAGCCGGAGCGGATCCGCCTGGTCCTCCAGGCTGGGACGCCGGTCGCCGGCACGATGCTCGAGCAACGCCTCGGCTGAGCGCACCGCTGCTCGCTGGATCTCTCGACAGGCCAACGGAAGGGACAGCGAACGGGTGCCCCATCGCCGGCGCGGAACCAGCCGGGGACGCGGCGCTACGGATCGCGGAACGGGGCCTCGAGTTCCGCGAGGAACTGCGCGGGAGTCAGGACCGGGATCCGTCCTGCAAGGCTGGTCAGATGTGTGTCGCCCGAGACGAGCGCCGCCCGTTCGGCTGCGGCGAGCGAGATCAGGTAGTCGTCGTCGGGATCCTCGCAGCGGACCGGCGGCGGACCGGCTGGATCGACGACGATCCGAGCAGCAGCACCGAGCCACGCGACGAACGCATCGGCCTCGGGCGCGGGGACAAGACGCTCGAGCTTCGGATAGGCGAAGGCGCGTCGCAGCTCCGCCAGGAGAGCCGGCGAGACGACGAGTTCGAAGGCGCCGCTCTGCCAGGCGGCGATCAGCCGGGCGGGCGTGCCGCCCGGAGCGATCACCGCCGCGATCAGCACGTTCGCGTCAAGGACGGCGCGAGGGGGCGCGGGCACCTCAGCGACGCGTTTGGTGCTGCGCTTCGACCGCCAGCGCGAGCGCCGACTCCTCGTCCATTTCGTTTGCCGCCCAGAGACGGTCCAGCAGGTCGAGACCCAGATCTCGGCGGAGTGCCTCCTCGATCACGTCGCTGTCGCCCTTGCCGAGACGCGCCGCACGCACCTTCACGGCGCGCAGGACGTCGGGGTCGATCGTCAGGGTCGTTCGAACCTTGGTCATAAACGCATCATCGCATCACGGCGTTCTGATGACAAGTAGGTTGGGTCGGTTCAGCTCGAGACCCACTCGTCGAGCCGCTGACTCCGCCCCTACTCGCTGGATCTCTCGTCAGCACCAACGGAAGGGGTAGCCGAGCGAGCTGAAGGGCCCTCACGCTCGGACCGAGGTGGGCCCTCCCGCCCCCCGAGGGCGCGCCGCACCGCTCGCATCACGCTCTCCACAGCTTCCTGGGGGTCCACCGGGTCGGCCGGTGAGGGCAACGTCAGCACGCCGGCGACCCCATGCACGGCGGACCACGCGATGAGAGGTGCGGAGGCGCGCATGTCAGGCGCGACCTCACCGAGCCTCTCGAGGTCATTCAGCACGCGGACCAGCACCGACCACGCATCGGGGGAGTCCGGGTGCGCCGGTCGCATCCCGCCGGCCACGAACGCGGTCGCGTGGAGGTTCGGCTCGTCGATCGCGAAGCGGACATAGGCACGACCCGTCGCGAAGAGTCGCTCCCAGGCGGCTTCGACCGGATCGTCGACGGCGATCAGTTCGACCTCGTGCTCGAGCCTCTCGGCGAGCCGCTCCCGCGCCCGCTGAGAGACCGCCGCCACGAGGTGAGCCAACGATGGGAAGTGGCGATAGACGGCCGTCGGGCTGACGCCGACCTCCTTGGCGAGCTCGCGTACGCCGATCGAGGCCGGACCCCCGACCGCCGCCGCGGCGAGCCCGGCAGCGACGAGCGCCTCCGCCAGATCCCCGTGGTGATACGGCCGATCGCTCACGGGCCGATCGTAGCGCGAATGTTGACAGCGTCAACTCGGTCGGGGAAAGATGTGCACGACGTAAACATCATGGTATGCAGGAGCGCCGCTCGATGTCGAACCCCACGCGCACCATGGCCGACGTCCGGGCGCCGGTCGTCGTCTTCCAGGTCGGGATGCGGATCAATCGCCTTCGCAGCCTTCGTCGGTGGTTGCCGGCCTTCTCGGCGATGCCGCGGATGCTTCGCGAGCTTGCGACGAACCCCGACCTCGGGATGCTGGGCGCGAAGACATACCTGTCGGGCAGGACGATCATGGTCGCCACGTATTGGCGGAGCTTCGAGGCGCTCGAGTCGTACTCCCGCGCCACCGACGCTTCCCACCGACCGGCATGGACCGCGTTCTATCGCCGCTCCGCGGCTGGCGGCGGAGCCGTCGGCATCTTCCACGAGACCTATCTTGTCGGCCCCGGAGCCGTGGAGTCGCTCTACGTCGACATGCCGGCCGGCTTCGGGCTGGGCGGAGCGGTGGGATCGATCCCGGTCGTCGGCTCCCTGGAGACGGCGCGAGGGCGGCGCGATCGCGACGGATCCGGTGTGGACGCCGGCACCCGAGCGGTCGCATGACGCGGACCGGGATGGGGACCGGGTGGGTCGCACCGTTCGCGCTGGCGATGGCGCTCGCCGTCGCGGGTTGCGGGGGTACATCCGAACCCGCCGCGGACCCCGTCGACATCAGGGATGCCGTCCTCACCCGTCGGAGCGGCGACTGCGCGGACTACGCATCCTCGTACACGGCGACCGTCTCTGATCTCAAGCGCGACATGGGGTTCACCGCCCGGCTCCAGGTGACCGGCGACGGGGGCTCGTGCGTCATCACCTCCAACGACATCCCGAACTACGACTTCGATGACGGGAGCGCGCGGTTCGCCGAACCGGTCGCGACGCAGGCCATCTCCGTCTGGGTGCCGCGCCATCCGGAGCGGTCATCCACGCCGACAGGGCTCAGCCTCCTGATCAACAACGCCGTGATGCTCAACGGCGTCATCCTGGACCAGCTCGCGAACGGGTGCTACAAGCCGGACGATCCGATGGCGGACCCGAACGGCAACACCACCAACGGATGCGGGCCCGTCACGGACTGGCGCCTGGACCCGCTGGGGGCGGTGAGCTTCGGGACCGACTCCCACAACGCCCACGTCCAGCCGGGCGGCCTCTATCACTACCACGGCAACCCGATGGCGCTCTTCGATCCGGCCGCCACCACCGTCTCCCCCGTCATCGGGTTCGCGGCCGACGGGTTCCCGATCTACGGCCCGTACTACCGCGACGACTCGACGGGCGAGGTACGCCGGGCGACGTCGGGCTACACGCTGAAGTCGGGTGAGCGCCCCGCGAGGAGCTCATCGAGCCCTGGCGGCGCCTACGACGGGACCTACATCGAGGACTACGAGTTCACCGGGGCCGGCACACTCGACGAGTGCAACGGGATGACCGTCGATGGCCAGTACGGCTACTACGTGACCGAGACGTATCCGTACGTCATGGGGTGCTTCTCCGGCACCCCTGACCTGACCTTCTACAAGTGGTCGCTGATCCCCGCGTGGGCGATCGGGATCGCGGCGGGCCTGCTCATCGGCCTGTCGGTCCTTCTGATCGGACTCCTGGCCCGTCGACGTCGGTCGCCACGCGGCTCATCGGCGGCGTGACACTCCCCGCTCGGTCACAGACGCTCGCGCATACCCCTTGACGTCGGTCCGATCCCGCCCTTGCTCCGAGAATGGCTCGTCGGCACCACCGGAAGGGATCGCAGGGCCGAGCCCCAGGACGGGATCAGTCCTCCGCGAGCCGAGCGAGGAGCGCGTCCAGGAGGCCGCGCTCCTCCGGGGTCAGGCGCGTCACCGGGCTGTGCTCGGCGACCGCGTGGGCGAGCCGGACGCGGAGTTCCTCGCCCGAGGGCGTGAGGACGAGGATCTTCATCCGCCGGTCCGAGCCCGTCGAGCGGGTGACGAGGCCGCGCTCCTCCAGACCGTCCGCGAGGCCGGTGACATAGGAGCGGTCGCAGGTGAGCTGCTCCGCGAGCTCGAACTGGGGCATCGGCGTCTCGAGCAGCAGCAACGCACGCGCGAGGTGTGCGGGGAGGCCGTACGGCTCGATCGCCTCGGCGAAGGCTACCTTCGCGCGTTCGGCTCGCTGGACAAGGAGGGTCGCGAGCCGTCGCGACTCCGCCTCGTCGTTGCCTTGAGCACCCATGGCTTCATGATACGTCCTCTCGATAGTTGACTAATTCATCTATCTCCGGCTATCCTGCGCCAGTTGATTGACTGACTAAACTATCGGAGGATCGATGACCCGCTCACGTCTCGTGGCTGCCGCAGGTGCCGCGACCGTCGTCAATGTGGGACTGTTCGCCTTCGGGAGCGTCGCGGGCGCCACCTGGGCGACCTCCTCCCCGGTCGCACCGTCGCCGGCGCTCATCGCCGCGGTGACGATCATCCCGATACTCCTTGCGGGCGCGATCACCGGAGCCCTTGGGGCGAGCCGACCCCGCCTGCGGCGGCTCGCACCCCGGGCCGGCCTCGTCTTCGGGATCGCCGGAGCGCCAGTCCCGTTCCTCGCCTCGAGCGACGTGACGACCTCGCTCTTCCTGGCGTCGATGCACGTCGCGGCGGGGATCGTCTGGTTCCTCGCGTTGCGCCCGGGCCTCGAGGTCACCTCTGGCGCGGGTGCGGCGCGATGAGCGTCTTCACCGACGCCGAGCTCGCCTACCTCGCAGGCCAGCCGCTCGGCCGGTTCGCGACGGTCGGCGCGGACGGCGCGCCGCACGTCGTCCCGGTCACGTTCCGCTACAACCCCGAGACGGACACGATCGACTTCGGCGGCTGGAACCTCACGTCCTCGAAGAAGTGGCGCGACATCGCCCACGAGCCCCGGGTCGCGTTCGTCGTCGACGACGTGCTGCCGCCGTGGCAGCCGCGGCTCATCGAGATCCGGGGGACGGCACAGCAGGTCGGGGACGAGCTGATCCGGATCACCCCGACCCGGATCGTCGCGTTCGGGCTCGACGCGCGATCGGATCCCCGACAGCGAGTCCGCGGCAGGGAGGTTCCGGCACGATGAGCCGTGGGGCGAGCGACTACGTCGTGGTCTGCACCTTCACGGCGAGCGCCACGAAGGAGGCGATCGCCGCCCTGGTGGCCGAGGGACGGACCCAGGCGGAGCAGCTGTAGGCGGCCGGTCCACTCGGCGCGACCCGGATCTCCATGGCGCGCCGCACCGTGTTCCTTGAGGTCGCGGCGGCCGACGAGATCGACGCGCGGCGCACCGTCGAGGAGCTCCCCATGGCGAAGCCCCGGGACCTGGAAGTCTTCCCGCTCACGCCCCCGGGCTGACGGCCGCGGAAAGCGCGACGTGCCGCAAGACCCGTTGACGCGCCTCGAAACCCGCCCTTACTCAGAGAATCGCTCGTCAGGGCCAACGGAAGGGATAGCGGCGCGGGCTCGTTCCGCTGGTTCCCCAGGGCAACGACTTACGGCAGTAGACGCCCGGGCCCCATTGCCATCCCCCTTACCCGACCATTACCGT
>JBJOLT010000071.1:0-2583 GCA_046045415.1 Chloroflexota bacterium
GGCCTCGCCTAGCGGTTCTGCCGGAGCCAGCGGACGATCTCGGCCATCGCCCGGCAGTCCACCTCGTTGTAGCGCTTCACCTCGTCCATCAGCGGGATGTCGTTCATCGACCCGCCGGTCCGCGCCGCCTCCTCGTCGCAGCGGTAGCCGGCGATCTCGGCGGCATTCCCGCCCCCGACCTCTCCGGCCCAGGTCGTCTCGATGAGGCCGATCGCGTGCATCGCCTTCCCGAGCGGCTTCAGCTGGTGGGTGAAGGCGCCGGTCACCGCGACGCGGCCGGGCTCGACGATCCGCGCGAGGTAGTCGTACCACTCGAACGCAGGCCACGGCAGGTCCGGGTGGCGCTCCCGCGCCATCGCGAACTGCGGCGGCTCGAACTCGTACCAGTGGCCGAGGCGGACCTCGTCCCACCCGGCCCCGGCCTCGCGACGGAGCGCATCGACGCGCGCGAGGAACCGCTCGACGATCGCCCGCTCGTCCGCCGGCGTCAGCCGATCGACGGTCCACTGGTCGAACGCCCACCGGTCGCCGTCCCATCGCCCGCAGCCGATCTGGAAGATGAGCGGCCGGCCACCCCGCTCGGGGAGCGCGGTGAAGTCGTCGTTCAGGTCGCCCGTCGTCTCGATGTCGACGTAGAGTTCCAGCCGGGCGGGCGTCCGCCACGCGTCGGCGTCGGCCTCGATCCGCTCGGGGAGCACCACCGGCACCGGCGACCGGTTCGCGGCGAGGATCGCGTCGCACATCGGCGCGACGCCCTCCCGGACCCGGAGCAGCTCGGCGGATGCGCGCTCGTCTCGCCAGTTCGAGACTCCGGCAGCGAGCCCGATCGCGCGGTGGTAGGCGGTGACGCCCTTCACGAGCGTGAGGTCCGCGAGCTCCGCGGCGATCGTCCCCTTCGCGGCGCTCCATCCCGACGTGTCGTTCGACAGGTTCGGCCGGAGCGCCTCGATCGACGGCGACGGGAGGACGGACCAGTCGCGTCCCTCGGTCCGGACCCGCCGGACCCACGCGAGCGCGTCGTCGACCCGGCCCGCGAGCGTCGCGCCGGATCGCCGGTCCAGCACGACGTCGTGCGGGACGTGCCCGAGACGCTCGAAGCAGCTCCGCCCGGCCTCGCCGGAGCTCCACCACGATCGTCCGAGGAGATACGAGGCGGGCGGCACGAACCCCTGGATCCGCCCGAGGGCCTCGTTGTAGATCCAGACCTGGCCGGCCTGGTAGAGGTTCCGGGTCAGGTCGAGCCGTCGGCGACGGTCGATCGAGAGGGTCTTCAACTTGACGTCGATCGCGCGGTAGTGCCACGGCGTGCCGAGCGCGGGGGCGGGGATCGATGCCTCGTCCTCCGACAGCGTCCCCGGGACGAGCGCCTCCAGGACGTCGGACCGGACGAGGAGGTCGACGAGCCCGAAGGTCCGGTTCGCCGGGTTCCGGAGCACCCCCTGGGCGATCACCGGCGAGCCGGCGCGCATCGCCTCGACGGTCGCCCCTGCCGCCTCGAGCCGGCGCGCGTCCGAGCCACGCTCGGCGATCCGCGTGACCGGCCAGCGGGCGCCGATGAGGTCCAGCACGGCCGCCTCGAACGCGACCCCGCGCTCCATCCGGTACTCCCCGGAGTTCGTCAGCGGGTTGACGCCCGGCAGATCCCGGTCCCTGACGAACCCGGCGGCCCCGCCGTGCAGCTCGAGCCAGTCGGCGAGCCCGTCGTCCCTCAGGTGGTTCCGGGTCGCCGTCGCGGTCACCCAGTCCCCCCAGTCCTCCGGCGTCACCGGCTCCACCCGGGTCCCGTCGTCCGCGACGACGAGCGCCTCGAGCGCCCGATCCCGTTCGGTCATCCGCACCCCCAGCTCATCGTCGCCCGACGGTAACGGTAGCGGCGTGACACCTCCGGTGACACGGTCGCCAGGCGGCGATCCCGGCACGGGCCGCTGGACGGGCGGCCCGGCCATCGCGGAGACTTCCGCCATGACGCGGGGGGAGGACGCCGAGCGCGAGGTCGCCGAGAAGGTGGGGCGGGCGCTGCCCGACCCGTACCGCGTCTACCCGAACGTCCGCTGGACGGGCCCCGACCGACCCGGGGCGCCGGCCGTCGACGGCGAGGCCGACCTCGTCGTCATCCATCCGGATCACGGGATCCTCGTCATCGAGACGAAGGCGGGCGACCCCACGCGGGACCGCACGAACGCGTGGTACCTCGGCCCG
The DNA here is from genome assembly GCA_046045415.1 of Chloroflexota bacterium. GTDB lineage: Bacteria > Chloroflexota > Limnocylindria > Limnocylindrales > CSP1-4 > DASVZT01. Next base: position 2,200 of record JBJOLT010000071.1, read on the forward strand.
ATCCGTCTCGCCGAGTCGCCGTTCGCCCAGGCCGAGCGGCACAAGCACTCGCTCGTCCGTCTCGTCACCGAGCTCCCCGCGTGGCGGACCGATCGGCGCCCGGCCGCCGGCCACGCGGTCGCCTTCCCGTCGATCGACCTCGCGAGCCGGCCGAAGGGCCACGTCCTCCTCGGACCCGACGTCCACCCGGAGATCGTGCTCGACGCGACGGCGCTCGAGAGCCCTGCGTCGACGCTCGCGTGGGTCGAGGCGTGCTTCAGGTTCTGGCGCGGTGCCGACCACGGGATCTCGGCCCTCGGCCCCGACGACGTCGATCTGATCGACGGCTTCCTCGAGCCGACGTACCAGCTCCGGCGGCTCGTCCGCGGCCGGATCGAGGACGAC
>JBJOLT010000025.1:0-4180 GCA_046045415.1 Chloroflexota bacterium
CACCGCCCGCCACACCGCCTCCCCCGCCTCCGCCCCCGCACCCGACACCGCCTCCCCCGCACCCGAGCGCCTCGACTTCATCCGCGAGATCGTCGCCGCGGACATCGCCGCCGGCCGCCACGCCACGATCGTCACCCGCTTCCCGCCCGAGCCGAACGGCTACCTCCACATCGGCCACGCGAAGTCGATCTGCCTCAACTTCGGGATCGCGCGCGAGTTCGGCGGCCGGTGTCACCTCCGCTTCGACGACACGAACCCCGTCAAGGAGGAGCAGGAGTACATCGACGCGATCGAGGCCGACGTCCGCTGGCTGGGGTTCGACTGGGGCGAGCACCTCTACCACGCGTCCGACTACTTCGACCGACTCTACGAATGGGCGGTCCACCTCGTCCGCAACGGCGACGCCTACGTGGACGACCTCTCCGCCGACGAGATCCGCGAGCACCGCGGCACGCTCACCGAGCCGGGCCGCCCGAGCCCGTACCGCGACCGGTCGGTCGAGGAGAACCTCGCGCTCTTCGAGCGGATGCGCGCCGGCGAGTTCGAGAACGGCGCCCGCGTCCTCCGGGCCCGGATCGACATGGCGAGCCCGAACATCAACCTCCGCGACCCCGTCCTCTACCGGATCCTCCACGCGAGCCACCCGCGGACCGGCGACGCCTGGTGCATCTACCCGACGTACGACTACGCGCACGGCCAGTCCGACGCGATCGAGGGGATCACCCACTCGATCTGCACGCTCGAGTTCGAGATCCACCGCCCCCTCTACGACTGGCTGATCGAGCACCTCCCGGTCCCCTCGCGGCCGCGGCAGTACGAGTTCGCGCGGCTCAACCTCACCCACACCGTCCTCTCGAAGCGGTTCCTCCTCCGGCTCGTCCAGGAGGGCCGGGTCCGTGGCTGGGACGACCCGCGGATGCCGACGATCTCCGGGCTCCGACGGCGCGGCTTCCCGGCCGAGGGGATCCGCGACTTCGCGACGATGGTCGGCGTCTCGAAGGCCGACTCCGTCATCGAGATCGGCCAGCTCGAGTACGCGGTCCGCCAGGTGCTCAACCGGACCGCGAAGCGGCGGTTCGCCGTCCTCGACCCGCTCAAGGTCGTCATCGAGAACTACCCGGACGGGCAGGTGGAGACCGTCGACGTCCCGAACAACCCCGAGGACGAGGCTGCCGGGACCCGCGCCGTCGAGTTCGGGCGCGAGCTCTGGATCGAGCGCGAGGACTTCATGGAGGAGCCGGCGCCGAAGTTCTTCCGCCTCAGCGTCGGGCGGGAGGTCCGGCTGCGCTCGGCGTACTTCATCACCTGCACGGGCGTCGTGAAGGACGCTGACGGACGGATCGTCGAGCTCCGCGCGACCTACGACCCCACGACCCGCGGCGGCGACGCGCCGGACGGCCGACGCCCGAAGGCGACGCTCCACTGGCTCTCCGCGGCGCACGCGGTGCCCGCCGAGGTTCGCCTCTACGACCACCTCTTCACGCGGCCGGATCCGGGGAGCGGCGGCCGCGACCTCCTCGACGACCTCGACCCGGAGTCGGAGGTGGTCGTCACCGGGGCGTGGGTGGAGCCCGCGCTCGCGTCGGCCCCGGTCGGGGAGACGGTCCAGTTCGAGCGGCTCGGCTACTTCTGTCCGGATCCGGACTCCGCCCCGGGCCGGCTCGTCTTCAACCGGACCGTCACGCTCAAGGACACGTGGGCGAAGGTGGCCGCCCGGCCCGTTTGAGCGTGCGGGGCGCCCCGCGGTAGACTGTCGCCCGACCCGCGATGGGTCCCCCCGCTGGCGCGTGGCTCAACGGTAGAGCACCTGACTCTGGATCAGGGGGTTCCAGGTTCGAATCCTGGCGCGCCAGCCACTTTCCCTCCCACGACTGCGCGTGACCTGCGCCGGTCGCCGCTACGCCTGCCCATCACGCTCCGACCCGTGCCACCAGAGGTGTCACGGCCATCGGCGACGATGCGAGTCGGTTGGCTTTCGTGAACGGGGGGACCGATGTTCGACAACGGCGATCACCACGGCCACGGCGACGGCGACGGCAACGGGACGGACTGGGGGCAGGCGATCTTCGCGTTCCTTCTCTTCCGCGAGCTCCAGTCGGGGCGGATGTCCGCGGGCGACCTCTTCATCGGCGCGATCGGCTTCTTCCTCGTCCTCGGGGGGCTGGGCCTGGGTCTCCTGCTCATCGTCGGCCTGCTGTCCACGATCTTCTAGGTCGTCCCGAGCACGGAGGAGCGAGCGGTCCGATGAATGACAGGACGCGACGGAAGGTGACGAAGGCCGAGCCCCGATGCCCGCGGTGCGGGGCGGTGGGTCCGCGACCGATCGCCTATGGCTACCCGGGCCACGAGATGTGGGAGGCGGTCGAGCGCGGCGAGATCGTGCTCGGCGGCTGCATCGTCGACGACGGCGCCGCCTCGCTCGCGTGCCTCGCGTGCGGCCACCGATGGGGAGCCCCGCCGGATCGCATCGACGGGATCGCGGCGTTCGTCCCCGGGCGGCGCGGCTGACGCGGGGCCGCCCGCGACCCCGGCCATGCCGGGCCGCTCGACGGCCGGTGGTACCGTCGGACGATGCCGGTTTCGCTCGCGCTCGTCGACTTCGTCCCCGTCCTGCTGACGGCTGTCGGCCTTCGGCTCCTCTGGCGCCTCGTCGGAGCGGCGGACGCCCGAGTCGCTCGCTGGGCGGCGCTCGGGGCGACCCTCGTCGTGGCCGGGGGTCTCGCGAAGGCGGCCTGGAAGCTCATCGTCGCGGTCGGCGGGCCGGACCTCCCGATCCTCTACGCCGCCCTCTACCCCGGGTTGGCGCTCGGATACCTGCTCGTCGCCGCCGCCGCCGTCGCCGCCGCCGGCGCCCCTTCGACGGAGGGTTCGCGAGGCACTCGGAGACCGTGGCTCCCCGCGGCGCTCGGGCTCGGGCTCCTCCTCCCCTTCTCCGTCGCGATCGGACCCGAGGGCGGCCGGCTCGTCCCGCTCGCGTGGCTCGTGACCGGCGGGAGCGCGTCGATCGCGCTCGATCTCGTGCTCGCACGGCGCGCCCTCGCGGGCGGGCTCGGCTCGGCTGCCACCCTGCTCATCGCCCACGTCGTCGCCACGCTCGCGCTTCAGGCGCTCGCGCGACCGGCCGATCAGTCGGTCGCCCTCCAGTGGGTGCAGGAGCTCCTCAACTGCGCGACCCAGGGCGCGTTCGTCGTCGCGGTCGCCGCGCTCGCGCGCCACCGACCCGCGGCCCGGGAGGCCGCGCCACGCACCTCGTAGCCCCCGAGCGAGCTAGCGGAGTCGCTCCATCAGTTCCTGCGGCGCGATCACGATGAGGGAGGTCGTCGCGCGGGTGATCGCCGAGTAGAGGAGCTGGTCGAGCCGCTCCCCTTCCGCCGGGAGTTCGCAGAGGATGACGACCGGCCGGTCGAGCCCCTTGTAGCGACGGCTCGTCTCGAAGAGCACGACGCCGCCGTCGGCCGACTCCTCGGGGACCGCCTCCGGGGGCAAGCCGCGCGACGTTCCGTCGTCGTTGAGCGCCGGGCTCTCGAGCACGAGGTTGCCGAACCGGCGCTTGCGCCAGACCGCGCTCTCGCGCGCGCTACGCCCGGAGAGGATGACGATGTCCCACGCGCGGACCTGTTCGATGGCGACGAGGCGGTGGAGCTGAGTCCGGACCGCCTCGACGGTCGCCGCGTCGTCCTCCGCCGTGACGAACGTCACTCGGCCGCCCGGATCGTCGCCCGTCTCGTCGCCGTCGCGGAGGTCCACCACCTCCTCGCCACCGCGGTAGAAGCGCCGCGCGAGCCTGGCCACGGGGCCCGGGTTCCGAAGGTTCTCGTAGAGCTCGACGACCGGGAGACCGAGCCGCGCGACCGGGTCGTCGCGGATGAGCGCCTGGCCGGGGTCGTGGAAGACCCAGAAGACGCCGCCGGCCGGGTCGCGGAGGAGCGTGAGGAGGAGCTCGAGCCATTCGAACTCGAAGTCCTGACCTTCGTCGACGATCACGGCGTGATACCGGTCGTCGGGGTTCGCGGCGATCGCCGCTCGCAGGGCATCGGGGAGCGTCCGGTCGAACCATTCCCGCACGATCGGGTCGGGGCGCGGCGGGAGCGTCCCGGCCGGCCCCGCGACGAGCTCGCAGAGCCGGTGGAACGTCGTCACGGTCAGACCGCCGGGCGCGGGCTCCCCGGCGAGGTCGCGC
>JBJOLT010000026.1:0-9751 GCA_046045415.1 Chloroflexota bacterium
TCAAGGGGATGAGCCGCGACCGCTGGGCCGAAGCTATCGCAGTCGAACTCACGCACCTTGGCGGTCAGCGTTGAGCCTCAGCCTCGCTTTGACACCTTATCTGACACCTTATCGCGCGGTACCAGGCGACCCGCGGCGACATGGCGAGGCCCCCGGAAGGGCCCATCTCGTGCGGGGGAGTGGGGTGGCCTGAGGGGCTCGAACCCTCAACCGTCGGATCCACAATCCGATGCTCTGCCATTGAGCTAAGGCCACCGCGGGGTCCGCGCGTCGCGCGGCCGCGAGGGCCGAGGCGCGAGCGCGACCCGGAGTATACCGACGCGACGTGGGGCCCGTCCCGAACGGGGCGGTGCGCCGACGCACCCGCTCGGCCTGCGCCGGCGGCGCGTGCGATCCGTGCGCCGGGCGGTGCATGGCGGCACCGTCCCGACCACTCGCCCGGTACCCGTCGCGGGCCAGGGGCCGGACCTTCGCATAGGTTCGCGCTCGCACCGGCGCTCCTACGGTGCGGCCGTGTCTCACGCGAGCGTCCGTGTCGGACGGCTCGGCTTCGGCCGGCCATCCCTCCCCGGCCGGACGCAGCCCGAACCGAGCCTCGCCGACGCCGCCCCGCGACGCCGCCTCCTCGCGGTCGCCGGGATCGTCGCCGCGCTCATCCTCGTCGCGCTCCCGCTCCCCGCGGGCGCGTGGGAGCCGCTCGCGTACGCGCCGGCGGCCGAGGACGAGCTCCTCGTGCTGACGAACGCGACGCGGGCGGACGCGGGACTCTCCCGCCTCGCGATCGACCCGGTCCTCGTCTCGGTCGCGCGCGAGCGGAGCCGCGACATGGCGGAGCGCGGCTACTTCGCCCACGAGATCCCGCCGAGCGGCGAGATGGTCTTCTCGATCCTCGACGAGCGCGGCTACTGCTACGCGCTCGCGGGCGAGAACATCGGCTGGAGCACGCATCCCGACGAGACCGCGACCGCGACGATCCACGGGATGTTCATGGGCTCGTCGACGCACCGCGACAACATCCTCGGATCCGCGTGGTCGAGGATCGGGATCGGCGCGTTCGAGGGGGCCGACGGGAAGAAGCTCTTCACCGTCCTCTTCTCGGAGCCGTGCGCGACGGCGGCCGCCGACCCCGCGAGGACCGCAGCCTCCCGACCGACGAAGCGGGCCGCCACGCCGGCCGCGTCCCCGTCGACCGGTACGCGCTCGACCGCGTCGACCGCGTCGACCCCCGCCGCCGAGACCCCGGCGCCCCCCGCCGTCCCGGCCGAGCCCGGCACCCCGGGGGCCGCCCGCATCCCCGCGCGGCCGCCCGCCGTCCCGGCGCTCCCCGCCTGGCTCCCCCGGTCCGCCGCGCTCGAGCTCGCGGACGCGGGCCGCGCGCCCGGCCGGAAGGCGGCGCCGATCCCCACCGGCCGGCGCGACTCGCGCGACACGCTGCCGTGGCCCGGCACCGCGCCGACGAACGATGCCGCGGACGGGGCGAACGCCGCCGCCGCGACGGATCGACGGCTCGCGGCGGCTCCGACCTCGCTCCTCGGGCTCCGGCTCGTCGAGCAGGTGACGGTCCCGTCGCTCCTCGACGGGCTCCTCGGGCGCGCGCTCCTCGGCCTCGTCGCCCCCTAGGCGCCGGCCGACCGCGGCCCGCCACGCACCCCGGACGCCCGAACCCGGCCTGCTAGACTCCCGCCGGGACGACCCGCGTCGTCCGACAGGAGGGAGATGACCACCTACCGGCTCGAGCGCCTCGCGCGCCTGCCCGCCGCCGAGCGTGGCCTGACGATCGGCGACTTCCTCGTCCCGATCGCGATCGGGGAGCGCCTCGGCGTCCGCATCTACCACCTCGGCCTCGTCGCGCTCGGCGCGCTCGTGATCGCCCTCTCGGCGCTCATCTCGATCCCGCTCCCGGGGACGCCGGTCCCGATCACGGGGCAGACGTTCGGCGTCCTCGTCGTCGCGACCTCGCTCGGCTACCGGCGCGGGATCGCCTCGACGCTCCTCTACATCGCGGTCGGCGTCATCGGGATCCCGACGTTCGCCGAGAGCCGCGCCGGACTCGGCGTGATCGCCTCGCTGAGCGACGGCCGGCTCGTCCTCGGGGCGACCGGCGGCTACCTCGTCGGATTCCTCCTCGCCGGCGGCGTCGTGGGTCGCCTCGCCGAGCTCGGCTGGGACCGCCACCTCGGGCGGTCGATCGTCGCGATGCTCGCCGGGTCGGTCGCGATCTACGCGGTCGCGATCCCGTGGCTCGCCGCCTCGGCCTCGTACACCACCGGGGAGGCGATCGCGAAGGGGCTCCTCCCGTTCGTCGTCGGGGACCTCCTGAAGGTCGCGCTCGCCGCCGGGATCTTCCCGGTCGCGTGGTGGCTCGTCGGGCGCCGTCCGCACGAGCGCTGAGGGCCCGGATGAGCGGTCCGTCGATCGCCGGGGCGACCGCCGCATCGTGACGGTCGGCGGGGCCGGCGTCGCTCCATCGGTCGGGACCCTCCTCGACGCGCTCCGGGCCGAGCTCCCCGACCTCCGGATCCTCACGGACCCGCTCGACCGCGAGTCGCATCGCCACGACGAGACCCCGTACCTCCGCTCCGAACTCCCCGACGCGGTCGTCGCCCCCGCCTCCACCGCCGAGGTCGCGACGCTCGTCCGGCTCGCGGCCGCCCACCGGGTCCCGCTCGTCCCGCGCGGTGCGGGGACCGGCCTCTCCGGCGGCTCGAACGGGGTGGCGGGCGCCGTCACCGTCTCGTTCGCGCGGATGGACCGGGTCCTCGAGATCGACGAGGCGAACCTCGTCGCGGTCGTCCAGCCGGGGGTGATCAACGCCGACCTGAAGCGGGCCGCCGCCGACCGCGGGCTCTTCTACGCGCCCGATCCCGCCTCGTACGAGATCTGCTCGATCGGCGGGAACCTCTCGACGAACGCGGGCGGCCTCTGCTGCGTGAAGTACGGCCAGACGCGCGAGAGCGTCCTCGGGCTCGAACTCGTCCTCGCCGACGGGTCGATCGTCCGGACCGGCGGCCGGAACATGAAGGACGTCGCGGGCTACTCGCTCACCCATCTCGTCGTCGGGTCGCAGGGGACGCTCGCGCTCATCACCGAGGCGACGCTCCGGCTCCGCCCGATGCCGCCGGCGCGCTCGACGCTCGTCGCCTTCTTCCCGCTCCTCGAGGACGCCGGCCGGGCGGTGAGCGCGATCGCGACCGCCGGCCTCTCGCCGGTGACGCTCGAGCTCCTCGACCGGGAGACGATCCGGGCGGTCGACGACGCGTACTCGCTCGGGCTCGAGCGCGACGCCGAGGCGATGCTCCTCGTCGAGTCCGACCTCCCGGGCGGCGCCGCGGACGACGAGGTGGAGCGGGCCGCGAGCGTCTGCCGGGGCGAGGGGGCCGGGCTCGTCGTCCGGGCCGAGACGGCCGCCGAGGCCGACCTCCTCCGCCAGGCGCGCCGGATGGCGTGGCACGCGCTCGAGCGACAGGGGTCGGCGAAGATGGAGGACGTCGTCGTCCCCCGCTCGCAGGTCGCGCCCCTGCTCCGGGAGATCGCCGCGATCGCGGCGCGGACGGGGGTCCGGTGCGCGACCTTCGGCCACGCCGGCGACGGGAACCTCCACCCGAACCTCGTCTTCGATCGGGACGACCCGACCGCCGAGGAGCTGACCGAGGCCTTCCGGCGCGAGCTCTACGCGGCCGCGATCGCCCTCGGCGGCTCGATCACGGGCGAGCACGGGATCGGCTCGTCCCGGCGCGAGTGGCTCGAGGCGCAACGGGGGAGCGCGGCGGTCGACGCGATGCGGCGGATCAAGGCGGCGCTCGACCCGCTCGGGATCCTCAATCCGGGGAAGGTCCTCCCGTCATGACCGAGAGCGTCGCCGCGGGTCGTGACAGGCTAGGTGACACGCGACGAGGGGAGGATGACGCCATGGAACCCGCCACCATCACGAAGCTTCCGACGGGGAGCGGCTCGGCCGGGCCGGGGGGAACGGCCGAGCCGGCTTCCGTCACCGTCAGCGGCGACCGGATCGTCGTGTCCCGGCTCGCCGTCGTCGACCACGGCCTCGCGACCTTCCTCGCGTCGCGGCCGGAGGAGGAGCGCGCCGGTCTCGTCGAGCGCGCGCTGAAGATCGGCCTCACCGCGCTCCAGGACGTCGGCGTCACGGTGAACGTCGACGCGGTCCGGGCGGAGTTCGAGAAGATCGTCGTCCGGACGGAGCAGATGAACGAGCGGGCGGCGCTCGCGCTCGAGCAGATGCTCCGGACGAACTTCGCGGACGACGAGGGGCGCCTCCCGCGGACGCTCGAGAAGTTCCTCGGCGACCGCGGCGCGCTCAAGCTCTTCGTCAACGACCTCTTCGACGAGTCGAAGCGCGACAGCGCGATCGGCCGGATGAACACGCTCCTCGGGCAGTACTTCGACGGCGACGCCTCGAAGCTCGCCGTCCTCCTCGACCCGACCCGGATGAACTCGCCGCTCCATCAGTTCCGCGTCGAGGTGACGCAGGGCTTCAAGGAGCTGAACGAGAAGATCGTCGAGCTCCAGGCGGGTTCGAAGGCGAAGAAGGACGAGCGCGCGAAGTCGGCCGCGAAGGGCGGCGACTTCGAGGACACGCTCGAGGAACTCCTCGGCGGGATCGCGCGCGGCCTCGGCGACATCATGGAGCGGACCGGCACGACCCAGGGGGACGCGATCCGGTCCAAGAAGGGCGACTTCGTCATCACGGTGAACCCGGAGCAGACGCGCGGCACCGCGCTCCGCATCGTCCTCGAGGCGAAGGACAAGTACGTCTCGGGATCGGAGATGGTGAAGGAGCTCCGCGAGGCGAAGGCGAACCGGAACGCGCAGATCGCGATCGTCGTCTTCTCGCCGGCGCACGCCCCGGCCGGGATCGCGCCGTTCGACGTCCGCGTCGGCGACGTCTACTGCGTCATCGATCCGGAGGACCCGGAGCCGGCGATCCTCGAGGCCGCCGTCCGGCTCGCCCGGCTCCACGTGCTCGCGACGCTCACGGATCACGAGGTCGAGGTCGATGCCGAGGCGGTCCGCAAGGCGCTCGAGTCGGTCCGCCTCCAGCTGAGCGCCGTCCAGGGGATGAAGGCGACGCTCACCTCGATCGGGAACAACGCCAAGGACGTCAGCGGCAAGCTCGATCAGATCCGCGAGGCGATCCTCGCCCGGCTCGCCGATGCCGAGGCCGAGCTGAACGTCGCGAAGTAGCGCCGCTCCCCACGGCCGCCGCTACGCCGGCTCCGGCTCGACCCCGGACCGGAGCGTCCTGCGGAGCGCCACCGCCTGGATCGCGAGCGCCGTCGCGACCGCCGCGACGAACGCGGCCACGGGGCCGGCCGGGACGAGCAGCGCGATGACGACGAGGTAGAAGCCCGCCGTCCCGTAGAGGCCCGCGAGGAGCCCGGCGAGGACGTCCGTCGCGGCGACCGGCCCCGCGTGGTGGTGGGTGAACGCGGTGAGGACCGAGACGTAGACGGGGAACGTCGCGACGAGTCCGCTCGGCCCTGCCCCGAGGAGCGGTGCGACGCTCGTCAGGCCGACGACGAGGACGGTCGCGATCGCCATCCGCGCCGGGATGTCCCAGCGCGGGTAGGGGATCGGGCGGTGGACGACGCCGCTCCGGCGGATCGCGCGGCCCGCGACGGCGATCGAGCCGAGGACGGCGACCGCGACCGGGAGCGGCGCGCTCCCGAGGATCGCCGCGAGGAGGCTGCCGCTCGCGAAGAAGGCGATCGCCGCGGCCGCGAGGCTCGCCCACGGGCCGGCGGGGGCGCCGCGTCGCGCGGACCATGCGTACGCGAGGCTGAAGCACGAGATCGCCGCGAGCCCGGTGAGCGACCCGACGGCGGCGGCCGACGCGAACGGGACCCCGTGGTCGACGACGAGGAACGCGAGGACCGGCCCGGACGTGAGCGGCAGCGCGATGAGCCAGCCGCCGATCGCCGGACCCCAGCGGCGCGCGACGAGCGCCGAGCCGCCGACGAGAAGCGGGGTGAGGAGGAGCTTCAGCGCGAGCACGAGCGGGAGGCTACCCCGTTCCGGCGGACGCGGCATGATGACCCCGAACCCTCGCAGCAAGGGGAGCCCGTGGGAACCGACCCCGACGCGACGCGGACCTGTCCCTCGTGCGCCGCCGCGACCGCGGCGCGCTTCCGCGTCTGCGGCGCCTGCGGGACGCCGCTCGGCGGGGAGCGGCCGGTGGCGGAGGTCCGCCGGGTCGTCACGGTCGTCCAGTCGGACCTGAAGGGGTCCACCGCGCTCGCCGAGCGGCTCGACCCGGAGACGCTCCGCGAGATCCTCGGCCGCTACTTCGACGAGATGCGCGCGGTCTTCGAGGGGCGAGGCGGGACGATCGAGAAGATCATCGGCGACGCGATCGTCGCGGTCTACGGGATGCCGGTCGCGCGCCCGGACGACCCGCTCCGCGCGCTCGAGGCGGCCGCGGAGAGCCAGGCGACGCTCGCCGCGCTCAACGAGCAGCTCGAGGCGACGTGGGGGATCCGGCTGACGGTCCGGACCGGGGTCGCGACCGGCGAGGTGGTCTTCGGCGACGTCAGCTCCAGCCGGCACGTCCTGACGGGCGACACGATGCGGATCGGCTCGGCGATGGAGCAGGCCTGCCCGCCGTTCGACGTCCTCGTGGCCGACTCCACGCGCGAGCTCGTCGAGGGCCGGGTCGCCTTCGAGCGGCTCGACCCGGTCACCCCGAAGGGCTTCACCGACGCGTTCGGCGCGTCGCGGCTCCTCGGGATCCTCGAGCCGTCCGCTCCCGCCGCCGACGACGGGGACGCGAGCCGCGCCTGCTCGAACTGCGGCGAGGAGAACCCGCCTGAGCACCGCTTCTGCGGCGCGTGCGCGGTCCCGCTCGTCTTCGTCCGGGTCCGCGAGAGCCGCAAGACGGTGACGATCGTCTTCGCCGATCCGAAGCCGACGACCGCCGACGGGCGGCCGCCGAGCCCCGAGGCGACCCGGGCCGTCATGTCGGTCTACTTCGATGCGATGAAGGCCGCGCTCGAGCGCCACGGCGGGACGGTCGAGAAGTTCATCGGCGACGCGGTGATGGCGGTCTTCGGCCTCCCGGTGCGCCACGAGGACGACGCGCTCCGCGCCGCGCGGGCGGCGCTCGAGATGCAGGACGCCCTCGGGCCGCTGAACGAGCGCTTCGAGCGGGAGTGGGGCCTCCGGCTGATGAACCACATCGGGGTGAACACCGGCGAGGTCATCGCGGGTGACGCGACCCTCGGGCAGCGCCTCGTGAGCGGCGACGCGGTGAACGTCGCGGCCCGGCTCGAGCAGGCGGCGGGGCCGGCGGAGGTGATCGTCGGCGACCTGACGCGGCGGCTCGCCGGGCGTCTGATCGACGTCGAGCCGATCGCGCCGCTCGCCCTCAAGGGGAAGTCGGAGCCTGTCCCCGCCTTCCGTCTCCTCGGCGCCCGCGACCTCGCGGCGGCGGAGCGGCTGACGAGCGACGCCCCGTTCGTCGGCCGGGAGGCGGAGCTCGGCCGGCTCGGCGCCGCGCTCGCAGGGTCGGTGGCGGCACGGGCGGGGCGCCTCCTCGTCGTCGTCGGCGACGCGGGGGTCGGGAAGTCGCGTCTCATCCGCGAGTTCGCGAGCCGGGCGGGGGAGCAGGCGCGCGTCCTCCGCGGCCGCTGCCTCGCGTACGGCGACGGGATCACGTTCTGGCCGCTCGGCGAGATCGTCCGGGAGGCGGCCGAGATCCACGGCGACGACCGGCCCGCGGTCGCGCTCGCGAAGCTCCGGGACCTGCTCGGGGCGCTCGACCTCGCCGGGGCGAGCCGTGAGCGCGTCGCCGCCCGCGTCGCCTCGGCGATCGGCCTCTCGACCGCGCCGTTATCCGGCACGGAGCTCTTCTGGGGCGCCCGGACGCTCCTCGAGGGGCTCGCGCGCCGCGAGCCGCTCGTCCTCATCGTCGACGACATCCACGCCGCGGAGACGACCTTCCTCGAGTTCCTCGACCATCTCTGCGACGCGACGAGCGACGCGCCGCTCCTGCTCTGCTGTTCCTCGCGCCACGAGCTCGCGGAGCGGCACGCCGAGTGGGCCGAGGCGCACGCCGACGCGACGATCGCGCTCGCGCCGCTCTCCGCGTCGGACGCCGGCGCCTTCGTGGACCGACTGCTCGGCGGGAGCGGCCTCGACCCCGCCGTCGCCGCGCGGATCGTCACGGCTGCCGAGGGGAACCCGCTCTTCGTCGAGCAGCTCGTCTCGATGCTCGTCGAGGAGGGGACGCTCCGCCGCGAGGGGGACGGCTGGGCCGCCGCGGACTCCGGGGCGATCGAGGTCCCGCCGTCGATCACCGCGCTCCTCGCCGCCCGGCTGGACGCCCTTCCCCAGACGGAGCGCGACGTCATCGAGCCCGCATCGGTGATCGGCCAGCAGTTCCCGACGGACGCCGTCGCGGAGCTCGCCCCCGAGCCGATCCGGGACGCCGTCCCCGGCCACCTCGAGTCGATGGCGCGCAAGCAGCTCCTCCGCGAGCAGCCGGCGGAGGACGCCGACTGGCGCTTCGGCCACTCGCTCATCCGCGACACCGCGTACGGCTCGCTCCTCAAGCGGGACCGCGCGGCGTTCCACGAGCGCTTCGTCGGCTGGGCGGAGCGGGTCAACGCCGCGACGGGCCGCGGCCAGGAGTTCGAGGAGATCCACGGCTACCACCTCGAGCAGGCGTACCGCTACCGCGTCGAGCTCGGCGTCGTCGACGAGTCGGTCCGCGAGGTGGGCCGGCGCGCCTCGGCGAAGCTCGCGTCCGCGGGCCGGCGCGCGATGGCGCGCGGCGACGTCGGGGCGGCGGCCAGCCTCCTCCGGCGGGCGGTCGAGGTTCGCGACGAGGCGGACCCGGAGCGGCTCGCGCTCGTCCCCGATCTCGCGTACGCGCAGATGATCGTCGGCGACCACGACGCGGCGAGAGCTCGCCTCGATGAGGCGGAGACGCTCGCCCGGTCGCTCGGCGACGAGCTGCTCGGCAACCGCGCGACGATCCTTCGGAGCTTCCTCGGCCTCTACTCCGGCGAGGAGGAGGGGTGGGGCGAGCGCGCGCGGGCGAGCGCCGAGGCGGCGCTCCCCGTCTTCGAGCGGGCCGGCGACGAGCGCGGCCAGCTTCTCTGCTGGCGCCTCATGACGAACTCGTGGATGGCGGAGGCGCGGTGGCCGGAGACGATGGCGTCCGCGGAGCGAACCGTCGCACTCGCCACTCGGTGCGGCGATCCCGCGGCGCGGGCGGCCGCCGCCTCGATCTGGGCAGGTGGGGCGCTCGAGAGCGCGGCGCCGGTCCGCGACGTCGAGCCGCGGATGCGCGAGCTCCTCGCCGAGAATGCCGACGATCAGGCCGTTGCGGCCGAGACGGAGGTCTACCTGGCGCTCCTCCTCGCGTGGCGCGGCGAGGTGGCGGAGGCAGTCGCGCTCGCCGGACGAGCGCGGACTCGCCTCAGCGAGCTTCGGGCCGGGCTCTACTCATCGGTGAACGGCACGTATGTCTCCCGGATCGCGCGGCTCGCGGGGGACCTCGGCTGGGCGGAGCGGGTCCTCCGGGAGGACCGCGAGGCGCTCGACGCGATCGGCGCGACGGCGTACCGGCTGACGGCGGAGGGGTTCCTCGCGAACCTCCTCGCCGGGACGGGCCGCTTCGAGGAGGCGGAGGAGCTGGCGGAGACGGTCCGGCGGGAGGCCGCCGACTACGACACGGATCAGCAGGCGCTCTGGCGCTCCGCGCTCGCGGCGGTCGCTTCGTCCAGGGGGG
>JBJOLT010000075.1:0-28950 GCA_046045415.1 Chloroflexota bacterium
GGACCGGCGGGTCGATGAACGACATCCCGCTGATGGACGAGGTGAAGCGCTACAACGAGGTGGACTGCCGGGCGATGGCCGAGATCGTCCGCTGGCTCCGGCAGAACCGCTAGGCGAGGCCCCGTCGGCCGCGAAACCGGTGCGGGCGGGAACCGTCCCGGACCGTCCGGCTCTTCACGCAAGCGGCCCGGTGCGGCACAGTGGGTGCAGCCCGACATCACCGCCACGGGGAGACCGTGATGTCACTCGACTACGAACCCGGCGATCGATGGGTCCGCGTCCTCGCGACGGACCGGGTCGCCGCGAGGCCGATCGGCCGATGGCACCTCTCGTCGGACCGGCCCGACCGGACCGGCACGCCGCGGAGCGCGGTCGTCGTCGTCTGCGGCAGGGTCCTCCGGGGCTCCGCCCGTCACCGGACCGAGCTCCTCTTCATCGGGAACCGCCCGTTCGGGAACGTCTGCGAGACGTGCGACGAGCGCTGGTTCGGCGACCAGCCGTCCTCGCTCACCGTCCGGCGGGTGGAGCGGAGCGGGAGCGCGGCCGTCCGCTGAGCGGCGGGCGGTAGGATGTCGCCCCATGGCGGCATCCGGATGACCGATCAGCCCCGCCCCCGGCCCGAGGCCGGCCCGACCGACACGCTCGGCGCGCCCGAGGCGGTCCGTATCCCCGACGCGCTCGCGACGCTCGCGCGCTGCCGCGTCCTCCCGGTCGTGACGATCGCCCGCGCGGAGGAGGCACCGACGCTCGCCGCGGGGCTCCTGGCCGGCGGCCTCCCGATCGTCGAGATCACGCTCCGGACCGATGCCGCGCTCGATGCGATCCGCGAGCTCACCGGGGAGGCGACGGGGCTCGTCGTCGGCGCCGGCACGGTCCTGACCGCGGATCAGGTCGACGCGGTCGCCGCGGCAGGTGCCGCGTTCGTCGTCGCGCCGGGCTTCGACCCGCGGGTCGTGGAGCGGTGCGCGGAGCGGGGTCTCCCGGTCGTGCCCGGGGTCGCGACGCCGACCGAGATCGCCGCCGCGCTCGCACACGGATGCACGCTCCTCAAGCTCTTCCCGGCCGAGGCGCTCGGCGGGATCGCCTATCTCCGTGCGGTCGCCGCGCCGTTCCCGGGGGTCCGCTTCGTGCCGACCGGAGGGATCGGCCCCGGGTCGCTCGCCGGCTACCTCGCGGAGCCGGCGGTCGTCGCATGCGGCGGGAGCTGGCTCGCGCCGCCGGCGCTCCTCGCGACCGGCGACGTCGCCGGGATCGCGCGACTCGCGGAGGAGGCGGTGCTGACGGTGCGGCGGGCGACCCGGTGAGCGCACCGAAGCCCGGGCGCGGCACGAGGGTCGGGGAGAGCGCCGGGGAGAGCGCCGAGGCGCCGGCGTCCGCCGCGGCCGCGCAGGTCGTCGAGACGCTCCCCGGGGTCCTCCGCGTCTCGACCGGGGAGGTCCGGCGCGGCGCCGAGCGCGAGTTCGTCTCCCTCGTCGCCGCCCGGATCTCGCGCGCCCTCTCGGAGACCCCGGCGCTCCGCGGCTTCGCCGGCGGCTACCGCCGGGTCGAGGGTCGCGACCAGTTCGCGCTCATCACCTACTGGGCGTCGGCGGAGTCGCTCGGCCGGATCCTCGGGGAGCGCCCGGAGGATGCGGCGAGCATCGCGACCCTCCTCGGGACCGCCGCGACGGCAGAGCGGATCGAGCACTACGAGGTCCTCCCCCCGGCGGGCGGCGGGATCGTCGACTTCAGCGGCGGCGTGATCCGCCTCTCGCGGACGACGATCCGGCCCGAACGGCTCGCGGCCGGCTACGAGCGGATCCACCGGAGCGCCGACGAGCTCGCCCGCGAGCGGATGCTCATCGCGCAGTACATCGGCCGGCGGATGGCCGACGGGCGCCACCGGGTGGTCACCGCGAGCGTCTGGCCGAGCCTCGCGGCGGTCGAGGCGTTCGTCGGGCCCCGGCCGACCGAGGAGCTGATCTTCCCCGAGATGGCCGCCTACCTCGACGAGGTCTCGATCGAGCACTACCACACGATCGAGTTCGGCTTCGGGGCGGCGAGCTACGAGCCGCCGCGGCGCGCGTTCGCGGTCCGGTTCGCGGATCGGGCGACCGCCGACGGGGCGATCGAGCGGCTCCGGGACTCGTTCCGGCTCGGCGAGAAGGACGCGGTCGTCGCGCCGCTCGGGCGGACGGAGCCGGGCTCCGGCACCGGCGACGAGGTCGTCGTCGTGATCCGGATCAGGCCGGGCGATCGCTTCGAGGCGGAGCGGATGATCGCGGACCTCGGCGGCGCGTTCCTCACGTCGCTCGCCTGACCCGCGCGCCGGCGCGCGGCGCCTCGCTCGCCGTTCCGCGACGGCGGCCCCGGACGCCCGTCAGCGGGTGAGCGTCACCTTCGTCAGCCCACCGGCGACCCCGGGATCGACGCCGCGGGCGAGCGCGAGCCGGAGGCAGTGGAGCTGGGCCGGGACGATCGAGACGATCGGATCGAGCCACTCGGGATGGCCCGCGGGCACCTGGATCGACCAGCGGCCGGCCCGTCGCGCCGCGGGATCGTCTGAGAGGACGAGGAGCTCCGCTCCCCGCTCGCCGCGGAGCCGGGCGAGGTCGGCGAGGAGCGAGTCGCGCGCCGCACCCCGCGGGACCGTCGCGAGGACCACCGTCCCCGGCCCCACCATCGCGAGCGGCCCGTGCGCGAAGTCGGCCGCCGACCAGGCCTCCGCCCAGACGCCCGCGATCTCGCGGAGCTTCAGGCTCCACTCGCGGGCCGTCGCGTAGCCGATCCCGCGTCCGAGGACGACGACCCGCTCGAGCTCCACCTGGTCCGCCGCGACCCGCGTCGCCGCGGGCTCCGTCTCGAGCGCCCGCGCCAGCTGGTCGGGGAGGGCCGCGAGCGCGGCGCGGTCCCGCTCGTCCCCGTCGAGCGCGACGGAGAGGGCGGCGAGGGCGACGAGCTCGGCGGTGTACGTCTTCGTCGCGGCGATCGAGCGCTCCGGCCCCGCATCGAGCCCGGCGACGTGCTCGGCCGTCCGGCCGAGGGTCGAGGCCGGGTCGTTCGTCAGCGCGAGCGTCAGTGCCCCCTGCTCGCGGGCGGCCGCGACGACGCCGGCGACGTCCGGCGACGCACCCGACTGGCTGATCCCGATCACGAGCGCGTCGTCGTAGCGGGGCGTCGTCTCGTAGAGCGTCGTGAGCGACGGGGCCGCGAGCGCGACGGGGAGCCGGTTCCGGATCCCGAGGAGGTACTGGGCGTAGATCGCGGCGTTGTCCGAGGTCCCGCGGGCGGCGATCGCGACGTGGCGGATCCCCCGCTCCGCGACGAGGGCGGCGACCCGGCCGATCGCATCGGCGGCCGAGGC
This sequence comes from Chloroflexota bacterium, assembly GCA_046045415.1. Classification (GTDB taxonomy): domain Bacteria; phylum Chloroflexota; class Limnocylindria; order Limnocylindrales; family CSP1-4; genus DASVZT01. The sequence goes on from JBJOLT010000075.1 coordinate 3,344, forward strand.
GAGCTGGCGCGCGACGACGGCCGGCTGCTCGGCGATCTCGGCGTGGAGGAGCGCGGCCGAGGCCGGGAGGGGCGCCGACGCGGACGCGGGCCGGCTCGACGCGGGCGAGGCGCCGTCGGCGCCGTCCGGGGACGCGGGGGTCGCTGGGGTCGCGGGCGTCATCGGCCGATCGTCGCACACCCGGCGCCGGGCCGCCGCCCGGAGCCCTGCTACGCTTCGGTTCCCGATGTCCGAACCCCTCGTCCAGACGGTCGCCGGCCTCAGACCCGCCCGCTCGCTCGGGGTCGTCGACGCGCACGACCACCTCTTCCTCCGGAGCCCGGCGCTCGCCGGCCAGGAGCTCGAGGATCCGGCGCGTGCCGCCGAGGAGGTGCGCGACGGGCTCGCGAGCGGTCTCGCGACGATCGTCGAGATGACGCCGATCGGGATCGGGCGCCGACCGTCGCTCCTCCGCGAGCTCGCGGCGGCGACGGGGGCGGTCGTGGTAGCCGCCAGCGGCTACCATCGCGATGCGCACTACCCGTCGGGTCACTGGATCCACGCCGCGGACGAGGCGACGCTCGAGGGACTCGTCGTCGCGGACGCCGAGCGCGGGATGCACGACGCGGACTGGCTCGGCGCGGACGGCGGCCCGGAGACGGTCGAGGCGGCTGCCGCGCGCGGCGCCCTCGATCGGGCTCGCGCCGGGGTGATCAAGGCCGGCGCCTCCTATCAGCGGATCGGCCGCTCGGAGGCGCGGCGGCTCGCGGCAGGCGCACGGGCGGCGGCGCGGACCGGCCTCCCGCTCCTCGTCCACGCCGAGGTCGGGACGTGCGGCCACGAGATCCTCGACGCGGCCGAGGCGGCGGGACTCCCCGCATCGCGCGTCCTCCTCGCCCACCTCGACCGGAACCCGGACGCCGAGCTCCACGCCGAGCTCGCGGCCCGCGGGGCGACGCTCGAGTACGACACGGTGGGCCGGATCAAGTACCGCCCCGACAGCGACCTCCTCGAGCTGATCGAGGCGGTCGCGGCGGCGGGCCACCTCGAGCGGATCGTCCTCGGGCTCGACCTCGGGCTCCGCGAGTACTTCCGCGCCCACGACGGGGGCCCGGGGCTCGGCTACCTGATGCGCTCGTTCGTCCCGCGGCTCCGCCGGCGGCTCGGCGACGCGGCGGTCGAGCGGATCCTCGTCGCGAACCCGGCGCGCGCGTTCGCGCTCGCGCCGGACGGGTCGGTCGCGCTCGCGGCGGCGGGGGCGGGACGGTGAGTGCGCGGCGGAGCGACCGCTACGACGTCGTCGTCGTCGGGTCGGGGTCGGCCGGCTCGTCCGCGGCGATCGCCGCGGCGCGGTCCGGGGCGCGGACGCTCCTCGTCGACCGGCTCGCGTTCATGGGCGGGACCTCCACCGCCGTCCTCGACACGTTCTATGCCTTCTACACGCCGGGCGAGTCGCCCCGCCGGGTCGTCGGGGGGATCGGCTGGGAGGTGGTCGGGGAGCTGACGGCCGCGGGGGTCGCGTTCGAGCGGCCGAACACGTACGGCGCCGGGACCGGCGTGACGTACGACGCGGAGACGCTGAAGGTGGTCTGGGAGCGCCTCGCGGAGGCGGCCGGGGTGGAGCTCCTCCTCCACACGTGGGCGACGGGGGCGGTCGTCCGCGACGGGCGGGTCGGCGGGATCCGGCTCTGGAACAAGGGGGGCGAGCGGATGGTCGAGGCGGCGGTCGTCGTCGACGCATCGGGGGACGCGGACGTCTGCGCGCTCGCCGGCGCCTCGTACGACGACGCGCGCACCACCGGGACGATCCAGGCGCTCTCGACGCTCTTCCGGCTCGCGAACGTCGACGTGGAGCGGGCGGCGGCGCTCCCGAAGCCGGAGCTCTGGGCCCTGATGCGCGAGGCAGCCGAGTCCGGCGCGTACCGGCTCCCCCGCCTCGAGGGCTCGTGGCACCGGACGCCGTACCCGGGTGTCGTGATGATCCACATGACGCGGATCCCGGACGTCGACGCGACGAACCCGGAGGACCTGACGAGGGCCGAGGTGGAGGGGCGGCGCCAGGTCGGCGAGTACCTCCGCTTCCTCCGCGACCGGGTCCCGGGGTTCGAGGCGGCGGTGCCGGTCGGGACGAGCCCCGCGATCGGGGTCCGCGAGAGCCGCCGCGTCCACGGCGACCACCGGCTGACGCGCGAGGAGGTGCTCGGCGGCGTCCGCTTCCCCGACGAGGTCGCGCTCTGCGGCGCGCCGATCGAGGACCACGGGTCCGGCCGCGGGACGGAGTGGCGCTACGTGACGGAGGGGGGCGTCTACGGGATCCCGTACCGCTCGCTCCTCCCCGGCGGGCTCGAGGGGATCCTCGTCGCGGGGCGCTGCTTCTCGGCGACGCACGACGCGCACGCGTCGGCCCGCTCGATGGCGACGTGCATGGCGATGGGCGAGGCGGCGGGGACGGCGGCGGCCATGGCGGCGGCGGGCGGGGTGACGCCGCGAGAGCTCCCCGCGGAGCGGCTCCGGGAGCGGCTCCTCGCGGGCGGCGCGCTCCTCGAGCCGGTCGCGGCGGCGGGGGTGTCGCGATGAGCGGCGGCGGCCGGCGGCGGTTCGAGGGGCTCGCGCTCCTCGTCACCGGCTCCACCGGGATGGCGGCGGACGCCGCGCTCGCGCTCGCGGCCGAGGGCGCGTCGATCCTCGTCGCGTCGCGGAGGCCGGAGAACGCGCGGGCACTCGCCGAGCGGATCGTCGCGGGCGGCGGTCGTGCGGCGTGGCACGGCGGCGACCTCGCGACGGAGCCGGTCGCGGACGAGGCGGTCGCCGCATGCGTCGCGGCGTTCGGCAGGCTCGACGCGCTCTACGGCGTCGCGGGGATGAGCGCCCGGCGCGACGGGGACGGACGACTCGACGAGATGACGCTCGCGGGCTGGGAGACGGCGCTCCGCGCGAACGCGACGAGCCAGTTCCTCGTCTGCCGCGCCGCCGTCCGGGCGATGCTCGCCCAGGCGCCGCGGCCACTCCGGCTCGGCGACGGCTCGACGGATCCGGCCCGGACGACGCGCGGGACGCTCCTCACGATGTCGAGCGCGCTCGCACGCCACCCCTCGCCGGACCACTTCGGGACGCACGGGTACGCGGCCGCGAAGGGGGCGATCGAGTCGTTCACCCGCGCGGTCGCCGCGGCGTACGCGGCGGACGGGATCCGCGCGAACGCGATCGCGCCGTCGCTCGTGACGACGCCGATGAGCGGCCGGGCGACCGGCGACCCGGCGATCCTCGGCTATCTCCGCGGGAAGCAGCCGCTCGCCGGCGGCCCGCTCCAGCCCGGCGACGTTACGGAGGTGGCGCTCCACCTCCTGTCCGACGAGGCGCGGATGGTGACGGGCCAGGTCGTCGCGGTCGACGGCGGCTGGAGCGTCGCCGAGGGGCGCTGACCCCTTCCCCGGCCGACCCCCGTCCGCCCGGCCTCTACCCGGCCGCGTCGAGCCAGCGCTCGCCGAGCGTGACGCGCCGGACCCGGAGCCCGTCGTCGAGCTCGACGAGGTGGGCGAGCATCCCGACGGCGAGCCGGCCTCGGTCCCCCGCCCCGACGAGCCCGGCGGGGGTCGTGCTCGCCGCGGCGACCGCGCGCGGGAGCGGGATCCCGGCGCCGACGAGGTTGCGGACCGCGTCGTCGAGGGCGATGAGCGAGCCGGCGAGCGTCCCTCCCCCCGCGCCACCCGTCCCGGCGAGCGTCGCCCTGCCGCCCCGGATCTCCACCGCGAGGCCGCCGATCGTCGTCGACCCCACACCCCCCTCCGGCACCGTCCCCGCCGCCGCGAGCGCGTCGCTCACGAGGACGAGCCGGTCCGCGGGCTTCGCCCGGGCGACGAGCGGCCAGAGCCCCGGGTGGACGTGGTGGCCGTCCGCGATCAGCTCCACCGCGACCGCGTCGTCGGCGAGCGCCGCGACCGCCAGGCCGGGCCTGCGGTGATCGACCCCGGACATCGCGTTGAAGAGGTGGGTCGTGGAGCGGGCGCCCGCCGCGTACCCGGCGCGCGCCTCGTCGAGCGTCGCCTCGGAATGGCCGAGCGAGACGACGACGCCGCGCCCGGCGAGCCGCCGGATGAGCTCGAGGGCGCCGGGGAGCTCCGGCGCGATCGTGATGACGCGGAGCCCCTCGAGGAGCGGCGCGAGCTCCGCCTCCCCGACCGACGCCGGCTCCCGGAGGAGGGCGGGGTCGTGCGCGCCGTGGCGCGACGGGGCGAGGAACGGCCCCTCGAGGTCGAACCCGAGCGGGACGGCCCCGTCCGGGGGCGCGCCCGGGGCCCAGCCGCGGACCCCGTCGGCGAACCGCGCGAGCGCCTCGAGCCCGGCGGCGACCGCGGTCGGGAGGAACGAGGTGACGCCGCGGCGGAGGAGCGCCCGCGCCATCCCGTCGAGCGCCGCCGGTCCGCCCATCGCGTCGTGGCCCCCCCAGCCGTGGACGTGGAGGTCGACGAAGCCCGGCACGACGTACGGGCCGTCGGCGGCCGCCGGGTCGGGCTCGATCGAGACGATCCGCCCCTCCGCGGCGACGAGCCGCCCGGCGAGGATGGCGTCGCCGACGACGAGCCGGCCGCTCGCGACGAGGTCGCTCACCGGTCGCTCATCGGTGCGGCATCGCCTCGAATGTCCGCTCGATGTCCTCGATCATCCTGATCGTCGCGCCGGTGACGACCTCGAGGTACGCCTCGCCGAACTCCACCGACGAGCCGCGCGGATCGCCCCACGTCCCGGAGCGGGTCGCGGCATGGACGGAGCCCGGGGCGGAGAAGAAGAATGCGGTGTGGACCGCGCCGGGGTTCGCCGCGGGCGGGAAGGGCGGGAACTCGACGTTCGCCGCCGCGAGGTCGACGAGCCCCTCGTCGATCGCCATGACCGCCGACGTCTCGCCGCGGTTCGCGTGGAGCCCGTTCGTGGGATCGAAGTAGACCGCGGCCTCCTCCGGCGTCATCCCGTCCCAGTAGTTCACCGGGAAGGCGCGCGTCCCCGCGGGGAGCCGCTCGGCCACGTTCGCGCAGGCATACGCGATCGCGTACGTGTTGTCGTAGTGGCCGTTCAGGAAGACGATCCGCCGGAAGCCGATCGCCGCGAGCGAGGCGGCGAGGTCCTCGATGAGCGCCATGAAGGTGGGGATCCGGATCTGGACGAGCCCGGTGAAGCCGGTGTGCGGGTACGAGAGCCCGTAGTTGATCGTCGGCGCGACCGCGGCGTCGATCCGGAGCGCGACCCGCCGCGCGACCTCGGTCGGGACGAGCGCGTCGGTGAGGAGCGGCCCGTGCGGGCCGTGCTGCTCGGTGGAGCCGGTCGGGACGATCACCGTCCGGCTCCGCGCGAGGAACGCCTCCACCTCGGGCGAGGTCATCTCGCCGAGGAAGACCGTCGGTCGCTTCATCGTCCCGTCCCTCCGTTCATGATCGGTGCCTCGCCGCGAACGTCCCGCGACCCGTCCCGCGTCCCTCGCCGGGCGCCGTCCCCCCGATCTCGAAGCGGACGTCGAGCGCGTACCGGTCGCCCGGGTAGCGCGACTCGGTCGTCTCGACCGGCCGGCCCCGCCCGTCGACGATGACCCGCCGCTCCACGAGGAGCGGCTCACCGGCGGCGATCCCGAGGAGCGCGGCGTCGTCCCGCCCGGCGGGCTCGGCGGTGATCGTCGCGTGGCCGCGCCGGAGCGTCACCCCCGCGGCCCGCAGCGCCTCGTGGAGCGAGCCCGCCTCGAGGTCCGCGCCGAGGACCGCGCCGGCGGTCGAGCCCGCGAGCGTCGCCGTCTCGATCGCGACCGGCTCGCCGTCGCCGAGGCGGATGCGGCGGAGGACGACGACCTCGTCGCCCGGGTGGATGCGGAGCGCGGTCGCCTCGCCCTCGGTCGCCGGCCGGGCGAGCCGCTCGATGAGCCGGGAGCTCGGCCGCCTGCCGAGCCGGCGCATCTCGTCGGAGAAGGCGAGAAGACGGTCGGCATGGCGATGGGTGGGCCGCTCCGCGGCGAACGACCCGCGCCCCGGGATCCGCTCGATCAGTCCGTCCTCGGCGAGCCGCTGCATCGCCTGGCGGGCGGTCATCCTGCTGACGCCGAACTCGCGGCAGAGGTCGGCGTCCGACGGGAGCCGCTCGCCGGGCCGCATCGCGGCGACCCGCTCGCGGAGCGCGTGCTCGATCCGCCGGTAGTGCGGGGTCCGGGCGTCCTCGGTCACCGGCCGTCCGCCCGGGTCGCGTCGCCGCCGTCGGCCGCCCGCTCCGCCCCGTGGACGGCCGCCCCGATCGCCCCGGCCCACGTCCCGAGCTCCGCCCCGACGAGCGTCACCTCGGCGAGCGACGTCACCGTCACCCGCCGCGCGAGCTCGGCGCGGATCGGCGCGAAGAGGAGCTCCCCCGCCGCCGCGATCCCGCCGCCGATGACGACGCGGTCCGGCGTGACGAGGACGATCGCGTTCGCGAGCGCGATCCCGAGGTAGCGGCCGATCTCCGCGAAGCCGCGGAGCGCCCGCTCGTCGCCGGCCCGGGCCTTCTCCACCGCCTCGCGGACGCTCGACGTCCCGCACGCCGCGGCGAGCCGTTCCCCCTTCGCGAACGCCTCGAGGCAGCCGTGGTTCCCGCAGCCGCAGCGCGGTCCGTCCGGGTCGATCGTCTGGTGCCCGATCTCGCCCGCCGTCCCGTCGTGGCCCTGGTGGACGCGGCCGTCGATCGCGATCACCCCGCCGATCCCGGTCCCGAGCGTCATCCCGACCATCGATCGGGCGCCCCGCCCCGCGCCGAGCCGGAGCTCTGCGAGCCCGAAGGCACGTGCATCGTTCACGAGGACCGCCGGGACGCCGAGCGCCGCCCCGACCGGCGCCGCCACCGGGTGGCCGGCCCACGGCCCCGGGACGTTGACGAGAAGGCGCGTCGTCCCGGTCGCGGCGTCGTAGAGGCCCGGGATCCCGATGCCGACCGAGGCGATCGGCCCGTGCGCGGCGGCCGCGGCCGCGCCCACCTCCGCGAGCTGGCGGGTGACCGAGGCCGGGGTCTCCGCGGGATCCGGGGCGAGCGCGGTCGGGACCTGGCCCTCCGCGACCGTCGACCATGCGTCCCCGTCGCGGGCGACGACCGTCCACTTCAGGTTCGTCCCGCCGAGATCGAGCCCGAGATGCCGTGACGCGCCCACGGACCTCGCTCCTCCCTTCCCGCCCGCGAGGGGCTGCTCAGGACTCCGCGGTGACCCGGGTGTAGGCCGCGGCGACGACGACGATCACCGACCCGAAGAGGACCTGGCGGAGCGCCTCCGGGAGGCCGAGGACGGTGAGGAGCGACGTGACGACCGTGAGGATGAGCGTCCCGACGATCGTCCCGCCGTAGCCGCCCCGCCCGCCCATGATCGAGGTCCCGCCGACGACCGCGGCCGCGACCGAGGGGAGGACCGCCGAGTCGACGAGCGTCACGCTCGCGACGTTCGTCAACCCGGACCAGAGGAAGCCGGCGACCGCGGCGATGAGTGCGGAGACGACGTAGAGGGCGACGAGCACCTGCCACGAGCGCGCGCCGGAGAGCCGCGCGGCGACCGGGTTGTCGCCGATCGCGTAGAGGAGCCGGCCGTAGCCGGTCCGGCGGAGGACGAGGACGATCGCGGCCGCCACCGGGACGAAGACGAGGAGGCTGACCGGGACGACGCCGAGGGCGCTCGCGGAGCCGAGCCAGCGGATCGGGTCGGGGACGCCGGCGCTCGTCTGGACCATGACGATCTGCCAGACGTTCGAGAGCCCGAGGACGACCAGCCCCATCCCGAGGGTCATGATCAGCGGGTGGACGCGGAAGACGCCGACGCCGATCCCCGAGAAGGCGCCGGCGACCGCGGCGGCGAGGAGCGCGACGACGATCGCCGCCGGGAGCCCGATCGGGCCGGCGAGCGTGGCGACGATGAAGCCGGCCATCGAGGCGACCGCCCCCACCGAGAGGTCGATGCCGCCGGTGAGGAACGTGATCGTCTGGCAGGCCGCGAGGAGTGCGAGCGGGATCGCCTGGCGGACGATGACGCCCGCCCACTCCGCGCTCACGACGTCCGGGGTGACGATCCGGATGAGGAGGACGAGGAGCCCGAGGAGGCCGAGGAGCGGGACGATCGTCCGGTCGCGGAAGAGCGCCCGCCACGCGGCGGCGGTGAGCCAGCGGCTCCGGGTCGCGGTCGTCCCGCTCATCGGCGGGCCCGCCGGATCTGGAGGAGGCTGCCGATCATGACGACCCCGATGAGGATCAGCCCCTGGACGACGACCGCGAGGTTCGTGTTCACGTTGAGGAACGTCATGTCGGTCCGGATGAGCTGGAGGATGACGACGGCGATGACCGGTCCGAAGACGCCGCCGCGGCCGCCGGCGAGGCTGACGCCGCCGAGGACGACCGCCGCGACGCTCATCAGCGTGTACGGCCCCGGGACCGGGGAGCCGATCCCCGTGCTCGCGGTGAGCGCGAGGCCGCCGAGCGCCGAGAAGAGACCGGTGAGCGCGTAGGCGGCGACCCGCGTCCGTCCGACGGGGACGCCGCTCCGGAACGCGGCGAGCCGGTCGCTCCCGATCGCGTAGATCGAGAGGCCCAGCCGCGAGCGGCGGACCGGGAGCCAGATCGCGGCGACGATGACGACGAGGAGGACCGCCGCCTTCGGGATCCAGAGGCTGACGAGCGAGCCGATCGGGAGCTCCTTCAGCCACGTCGCCGCCGCGCCGCCCGGCGTCTTCATGACGAGGAGCGCGCAGCCGGCCCAGACGAACGACATCGCGAGCGTGACGACGATGTCGGGGACCTTCGTCGCGACGACGACGAGGCCGTTCACCGCCCCGACCCCGAGGCCGAGGAGGAGGACCCCGAGGACGATCGCGGCGGCGCCCTCCTCGGTGCTCCCCTCCATGAGCGACGCGGAGACGGCGCTCGTGAGCGCCATCATCGAGCCGATCGAGAGGTCGATCCCACCGGAGATGACGACGATCGCCTGGGCGACGGCCGCGAGCGCGAGCGGGAGGACCGAGGTCGCGAGCCCCTGGATCCCGGGGATCCCGTAGCCGGGCTGGATCAGCTTCGTGAAGACGAAGAGGAGCGCGAGGAAGCCGAGGAGCCCGAGCGGCCACGCGTTCCGCCGGGCGAAGCCGGCGACGAGCTCGCGGCGGGGGCGGGCGGCGGTCACGGCGGCGGTCACCGGCCGGCCTCCGCGGGACCGGTGGCGGCGGCGACCTCGGGCATCGGGGCGTCGGAGCGGAGGTCGTACGCGGCGCGGAGGAGCGTCGCCTCGTCGGCGTCGGCGCGGACCTCGCCGACGACCCGGCCGCCGAAGACGACGATCGCGCGGTCGCACGCGAGGCCGATCTCCTTGAGCTCGGAGGTGTAGAGGAGGACGGCGGCCCCGGACGCCGCGAGCTCGCGGAGGAGGACGTAGATCTGGCCCTTCGTCCGGATGTCGATCCCGCGGGTGGGGTCGAAGCAGAGGAGCGTCCGGACGCCGCCCGCGACCCAGCGGGCGATCGTCACCTTCTGCTGGTTCCCGCCGGAGAGCCGCCGGACCTCGCCCTGCGCCCTCGTGTCGATCTGGAGCCGCTCGATCGCCCCGCCGACCCGGCGCGTCTCGTCGGCGAGCCGGATCGGCCCCCAGCGACGGAGCGCGCTCGCGAAGGGGAGGGCGATGTTCTCGCGGACCGAGCGCTGCATGAGGAGCGCCTCGGCCCGGTCGGCGGGGACGTAGACGAGACCGGCGGCGATCGCGTCGGCGGGATGGCCGAAGGAGACCGGGGTCCCGTCGACGAGGAGCTCGCCCGACACGGGCCGCTCGCTCCCCGACAGGATGGCGAAGAGCTCGTCCTGGCCCTGGCCCTCGAGGGCGACGACCCCGAGCACCTCGCCCGGGCGGAGCGTGAACGAGGCGTCGCGGAGTCTCCGTCCCGCGGCGAGTCCGCGCGCCTCGAGCCGCGGCGGCCCGCCGGCGGCGGCTCGTCCGGCGGCGGCCCCGCTCGTCGCCGGCGCGGTCGCGGCGGCGCCGAGCATCAGCTCGACGATCCGCCCCTCCGCCCCCGGCGCGACGTCGACGACGCCGACCGTCTCCCCCTCGCGGAGGACGGTCGCCCGGTCGCAGACCGAGCTGATCTCGATCATCCGGTGGGAGATGAAGATGACGGAGCGCTCGCCACCGCGGCGCCGGCCGACGACCTCGAGGACCCGCTCGGTGAGGTTCGCGGGGAGCGCGGCGGTCATCTCGTCGAGCATGAGGACGTCCGGCTCGGCGGCGAGCGCGCGGGCGAGGTCGACGATCCGGAGCGACGCGAGCGGGAGCCGGCGGGCGGTCTCCGCGAGGTCGAGCCGCTCGAGGCCGAGCTCGGCGGCCCAGTGGCGGAACGCCTCCACCGGCGTCGACGTCAGCCGGAGGTTCGCCGCGATGTCGAGGTCGGGGATGAGCGAGGGTTCCTGGTAGACGGGGACGAGCCCGCCCCGGCGCGCCTCGCCCGGGGAGTGGACGGTCCGCTCGCGGCCGCGGACGGCGATCGTGCCGCCGTCGGGCCGGACGGCGCCGGTGAGGATCTTGACGAGCGTGCTCTTCCCGGCGCCGTTCGCGCCCATGAGCGCGTGGACCTCGCCCGGCCGGACGGCGAGCGACGCCGACCGGAGCGCGACGACCGCGCCGTACGTCTTCGAGATCCCCGTCGCCTCCAGGAGGAGGTCGGTCGTGGCGCTCAAGCGAACCTCCTCGGGTCGGGGGGACGGAGCGGGGGACGCCGGCGGTGCCGGCGTCCCCCGCGGTCAGCTCGGGGTGAGGACTACTCCTCGCCCGGGCCCTTGCAGGCGACCGCCTGCTCGCCCGTGTAGGTCGTGAAGCCCTCGATCTGGAGACCGAGCGGCCAGTTCGGGTCGAGCCCGTCGACCTGCCACGACTGGAGGAGCGCCTTGCCGTCGTCCGTGACGTTGTCCGCGAGGACGGGCTTCAGGAGGACGGTGTTCGGCTGCGGGGCGTTCGGGTCGGTCGTGACCTCCTCGCCCTTGAGGAGCTTGAGCGCGAGGTTGACGCCCGCGCCGCCGACGGCGGCCGTGTTCGTCACCGCGGCGCCCTCGAGGCCCGGGTAGTCGGTGGGGTTGAGGAGCTGCGCGACGAACGCGCCGAGGTCCGCGCCGACGATCGGCACGAACGGCTTCCCGGCCGCCTTGATCGCGTCGACGACGATCGAGTCCATCCCGGAGGTCCAGATGCCCTGGATCCCGTCGTACTGACCGCTCGCGAGGAAGTCGTTGATCAGCTGCGTCGTCGTCGCCGGATCCCAGCCCGTGTGGACGCCGTCGATCGACGGGACGACCTCGATGCCGGGGAACTCGGCGAGCGCCTGCTCGAAGCCGATGTGGCGGTCCGTGTCGGCCGGGTGGCCGGCGAGACCGCGCATGTAGTAGACCTTGCCGGAGCCGCCGAGCTTCTCGAAGAGCCACTTGGCGCCGAGGTACGCGTACTGCACCTGGTTGTTGTAGAGGTTGTACGTGTCCGGGTTCGTGACGTACGCGTCGACGGAGACGGTGATGATCCCGGCCGCCTTCGCCTCGGCGAGCGCCGGGTTGAGGGCCTCGGGATCGTTCGGGTTGAAGACGATCGCGTTGACGCCCTTCGCGATCAGGTCGCGGAGGTCCTGGAGCTGCCCGGCCGCATCGGTGTTCCGATGGATCGTCGTCAGCTCGGAGACGCCGCCGGAGGCGAGCGCCTCGGCCTTCGCGGTGCAGACCTGCTCCTCGCGGAAGCCGTTCCCGACGCCGCCCGCGTTCGAGTAGCCGATCTTGTACTGCGAGCCGCCGCCACCACCGGTGCACGCGGCGACGAGGACGGCGACCGCCGCGACGGCGAGGCCGTTCCGTACCGTTCGAGTGACCCTCATCGATCGATCTCCTCCATATCGCCCGCCGGCGGCCCCACTCGGGCACAGGTCGGGCGCACGTTGCGCGAAACCCGGTCCTCTTGCTCCCTCACCCACCTCCTGACTGGTCGATCGCGCGGGTGATCCGCCGCGCGTGCTCGCGGTAGGCCGCGTCGAAGAGTTCTCGGGACCGCTCGGCGCCCACCGCGCTCGCGCGGGTGATCACCGGCGGCATCGCTCCCCGCTCGACGAGCAGCTCGGCCGTCCTCGCCTTGATCGCGTTCACGATGGCGACCGCGCCGATCGTCGAGCCCGGCCCGACGGGGGTGTCGAGGCCGTCGAGCGTCACCATAGCGTCAGCGGACGGAGAGCACACGTCGAGGACCAGGTCCGCGACGTCGAGGAGCCGCGCCCCGGCCGCCGGCTCCGGCTCCGCCGAGGTCGACTGGGCGACCGAGGTGACCGCGATCACCCGGAGGCCGCGCGCCCTCGCGCCCCGGGCCATCTCGACCGGGACCGCCGTCAGGCCGCTCGCGGAGAAGACGATGAGGACGTCGTGCGGCCCGAAGCGGAAGTTGGAGAGGATCGTCTCGGCGAGCCCCGGCATCCGCTCGATGAACATCGCCTGCCGCTGGCCGTTGGAGCCGACGACCTGGGTGTGGAAGGTCATCGACAGCTCCACCATCGGGTTGAAGCCGGGGTACGAGCCGTAGCGCGGGAACATCTCCTCCACCGGGATCCGCGAGTGACCGGTCCCGAAGAGATGGACGAGGCCGTCGGCGGCGATCGCCTCGGCGCACCAGCGGCTCGCCGTCTCGATCCCGTCGAGCTGGGTCGCCGCGAGGCGGGCGAGGACGTCGGCGGCCGCCTCCAGCCACGCCGACGCGGCGCTCCCCGCGGGCGCGACCGCCATGGTCCGCTCCCCCATCAGTAGCCGGTCCCCGCGCCGTCCGACGAGCGGGCCCCGACCGTCCGGCCCGCCTTCCGGGCGCGGAACTCGTCGAGCATCGACTGCGTCTGCGTCGCCCCGACCCGCGTGACGCCGAGCGCGAGCACCTCGATGAGCGCGTCGAGCGTCCGGATCCCGCCCGCCGCCTTCACCTGGACCCGCGGCGAGACGCTCGCCCGCATGAGGCGGAGGTCGTCGTGGGTCGCGCCGCTCGGCGCGAAGCCGGTGGAGGTCTTGACGAAGTCGCCCCCCGCCGCCTCGGTGAGCCGGCACGCGCGGACCTTCTCGTCGTCGGTGAGGTACGCGTTCTCGAAGATCACCTTCACGATCGCCCCGGCCGGATGCGCGACCTCGACGACGGCGGCGATGTCGTCGCGGACCGCGCCGTCGCGCCCGGAGCGGAGCGCCCCGATCGCGAGGACCATGTCGAGCTCGGTCGCCCCCGCCTCGAGCGCGAGCCGCGCCTCGAAGACCTTCGTCGCGGTCTCGTGGTTGCCGTGCGGGAAGCCGATCGTCGTCCCGACCGCGACGCTCGACCCCGCGAGGATCGCGGCGGCGCGCCGGACGTCGGCCGGGCGGACGCAGACCGACGCGACGTCGTAGTCGCGGGCGAGCCGGCACCCGGCCTCGACGAACTCGTCGTCGAGCTCGGGCCGGAGGAGCGAGTGGTCGATCGCCTTGGCGACGTCCGCGTAGGAGAGCGTCTCGATCGTCGGTGCGGTGGGGGTCATCGGGGTCGGGGGTCCTCTCCGGTCCGGCTCAGTGGCAGTGCGGGCGGAGGACGTCGCGGGCGATGAGGAAGCCCTGCTTGACCTTCTCGTCGCTCCCCTCGAACCGCCGGTCCTCGTGCTCGATGATGCAGTCGCCCTCGTACCCCTGGCGGTAGAGCTCCGAGTGGACGACCGTCCAGTCGACGTCGCCGAGGCCGGGGATCCGCGGGACCTGCCAGCCCATCCCCATCGAGAAGACGCCCCGCTCGTAGAGCCCGTCCCGGTCGATCATCAGGTCCTTCGCCTGGTAGTGGAGGACGTGCTTCCCGAACTCGGTGAGGAAGCGGCGCATGTCGATCATCTGGAGGATGAGGTGCGACGGGTCGAAGTTCAGCCCGATCGTGTCGCCCCACTGCTCGAGGATCCGGCGCCACATCCGCGGGGTCGTCGCGATGTTGTGCCCGCCCGGCCACTCGTCGTAGCTGAAGAGCATCGGGCAGTTCTCGAGGGTGATCCGCACCCCCTGGTCCTTCGCGAACCGGACGATGTCGGGCCAGACGCGGAGCGCCTCCTCCCAGTTCTCGTCCTGGTTCTTCCGCCCGTCCCCGCCCATGAAGGTGTTGACGAGCGGGATCCCCATCTTGCGGGCCGCGACCATCACCGCCTTCAGGTGCTCGATGACGGCGGCGCGATGCGCCGGGTCCGGATGGAGCGGGTTCGGGTAGTAGCCGAGTCCGGAGATCGCGAGGCCCTTCGCCTCGATCGCCGCGCGGATCTCGGTGGCCTGGGTGTCGGAGAGCTTCGTCACGTCGATGTGGCTCGTGCCGGCGTAGCGGCGCGCCGCACCGATCGGGACGGCCGGCCAGCAGGCGATCTCGAGGACCTCGAACTCGTTCGCCGCCGCCCAGTCGGCGACCTCCATCAGCGGGGTCTCCGGGAACGGAGCGGTCAGGAACCCAAGCTTCATCGTGCGCCCTCCTCGTGGTTCGGCCCGCTCATCGGGCGACCGCCGTCCAGCGCCCGGTCCGGGCGCTCGTCGCGATCGCGTCGGCGATCAGCATCTCCTCGTGACCGTCGGCGAACGTCGGATAGGCCGGCCGCGAGGCCGGCCTCCCCGTGGCGACGTCCGCGTAGACGGCGCGGTAGAGCCCCTTGAACGTGTCGGCGAACCCCTCGGCGTGGCCGCCCGGGAGGCTCGCCGCCGCGACGCCCCGCTCGTTCATGAGCGCCGGGTTCCGGATGAGGAGCTCGTTCGGCCGGTCGCGGTGGCCGTAGGCGATCTCGTCGGGCCGCTCCGAGTCCCAGATCGCGGCCGCGGTCGACCCGTCGATCTCGTACTGGAGCGAGTTCTTCCGCCCCGGGCTCACCTGGCTGACGCCGACCATCCCGCGCGCTCCGCTCGTGTAGCGGAGGAGGATCGTCGCCGCGTCCTCGGTCCGGATCTCGCGGGGGATCGTCGTGGCGGACCGCTCCGTCGCGAAGGTCTCGACCGGTCCCGCCGGCTCCTCGCGGACCGGGATGAACGTCGTCAGGTCGGCGATCACCTCGCTGACGTGAAGGCCGGTGATGAAGCTCGTCAGGTCGAGCCAGTGCGAGCCGATGTCGCCGACCGCGCGGAGCTCGCCCCCCTCCTCGGGGACGAGGCGCCAGTTCCAGTCGGTCGGGAGGAGGAGCCAGTCCTGGAAGTAGTGGCCGGTGACGAGGCGGACCTCCCCGAGCTCGCCCGCCGCGACCTGGGCGGCGAGGTGCTGGTTCACCGGGTAGAAGCGGATGTTGAAGTTCACCGCGTTCACGAGGCGGGCGGCCCCTGCGAGCGCGACGAGCTCGGCCGACTCCGCCGAGGTCATCGCGAGCGGCTTCTCGCAGACGACGTGCTTCCCGGCGGCGAGGATCGCCTTCACCTGCGGGTGATGGTGTCGGTTCGGGGACGTGACGTGGACGACGTCGACCGACCGGTCGTCGAGCAGCTCGTCGAGGGAGCGGTAGGCGCGCGGGAGGCCGAGCTGGTCCGCACGGCGACCTGCCCGCTCCGGCGAGGAGCCGAGGATCCCGCGGACCGGCACGCCGAGCCGGCGGAGCGCCTCGATGTGGACGGTCCCGATGAAGCCGCTCCCGATCACCGCGGCCCCGATCCCCGCGAGGGGGCGGGCGGCCTCGCTGCTCGTCGTCATCTCGCTCGACTCGTCCTCCGGGGGGTCGGGGCTGGGTCGGGTGCGTCAGGGTGCGGAGCGGCGCCGGCGTGACCGGCTAGTCGTCTAGACAGGTTGCGGTGATGGTACAGCCGACCCCGGGGCGGGGCAAGCGGCGCCCGGAGGTCAGGCGCGGACGACGCGGTCCGTGAAGTCGCCCGATGCCGGGTCCTTGAGGATCAGCTTGTGGCGGCCGTCGGGGAGGACCTCCCGCTTGATGACGACCTGGCCCTCGAACATCTCCGGGGTCGAGGCGATCCGCGGCGTCTTCCCGCCGCGCCAGTCCAGCTCGACCTTCTCCCACGCGTTGGAACGGCCCGAGCGGTACGCGGCGTCCATGATCGCGTTGACGACGTAGCCGTCGTAGAAGGTCTCCTGCGGCGTCCCGCCCTCGTCGAGCGAGCGGAACATGTCGGTGAACATGTCGACGTAGCCGAGCTCGCTCACCTCGTCGCCGACCGGGAAGAGCCAGCCCGCCGACGTCTCCGCCTTCTCCGCGACGTAGCCGCTCCCGCCGCCGGCGGTGAACATCTCGAAGCCGGTCCGGAGGAAGTGGTTGAGCCAGATCGTCCCGTGCGTCCCCGCGACCTCGTCGCGGAGGTCCATCCCGCCGCGGAAGGTCCACGAGACCTCGAACTGGCCGATCGCGCCCGACTCGAAGCGGATGAGGGCGATCGCGTTGTCCTCGTCGGCGATCGGGTGGACGAGCGTGTCCGTGTGGCAGAGGACCTCGACGGGGCGGTTCCCCTTCCCGACGAAGTTCCTGATGATCTCGATGCAGTGGCATCCGAGGTCGACGATCGCGCCGCCGCCGGTGAGCCGGCCGTCCCAGAACCACGCGGAGTGCGGTCCGGGGTGCGTCTCCCGCGAGCGGACCCACGTCACGTCGCCGATCGCACCGGCGCGGACCGAGGAGATCGCCTTCAGCGTCTTCGGCGTGTAGCAGAGATCCTCGAGGTAGCCGGCGAAGACGCCCGCCTTCTCGACCGCCTCCAGCATCCGCTTCGCCTCGGCCGCGTTCCGGCCGAGCGGCTTCGTGCAGAGGACCGCCTTCCCGGCGCGGGCGACCTCGGTGACCGCCTCCTCGTGGAGGTGGTTCGGGAGGGCGACGACGACGACGTCGGTCCCGGCGTGCTCGATCGCGGCGCGGAGGTCCGTCGTGGACTCGGGGATCCCCCACCGCTCGCGGAAGGCGCGGCCGCGCTCGTCGGTCCGCGAGTAGACGACCCGGACCCGGTCCCGGCCGCGCTGGCCGTGGAGCGTCATCGTGTAGAAGTCGCCGATCAGGCCGGTCCCGAGCATCGTGATCGCGTGGTCGCGCATCGCACCTCTCCTCGCCCGCTGGTCCCGTCGGCCGCGTCGGCCGCCCGATTCTACGGGGCGCCGGTCCGCCCTGCGCCCGGGTCGCGGGAGACCGTCGCGGATCGGCTCCGGGGAGCCGCCGCCTAGCCCTTGACGACCCCGATCGGCCGGAGCCGGGCGACGGGCCGGACGAGGTCGACGGAGGCGGCCATCACCTCGTCGATCGGCTTGTAGGCGACGGGGGCCTCCTCCGCGACGGTGCGAGGCTCGCCGGAGCGGAGCTCGACGCCGAGCGCGGCCATCTCCGCGTAGACCTCGTCGCGTGACGTCCGGCGCATCGCCTCATGGCGCCCGAGGGCGCGGCCCGCCCCGTGCTGGCACGTCTCGAAGCTCCCGGCCGCCCCGACGCCGACGCCGACGTACGACGCGGTCCCCATCGAGCCGGGGATGAAGACGGTCTCCCCGGCCGCCGCGCGGACCGCCCCCTTCCGGTGGACCCAGCCGCGTCGCCCGGCATGCGTCTCCTCCGCGGCGAAGTTGTGATGGACGTCGCCCACCCGCTCGAACCGGCCGACCCGGGCGTGATCGCGGAACGCCTCCTCCACCCGATCCATCATCGTCCGGCGGTTCAGCTCGGCCCACGCCATCGCCCAGGTCATCGCGTCGCGGTAGGCGGCGGCATCCTCGTCGACCCCGAGGACGAGATAGGCGAGGTCGCGGTTCGGGAGCGTCCGGCGGCCGCGGGCGCACGCGGCCCGCGCCCTGGCGACGAACTCGTCGCAGACCTGCTTGCCGAGGTTCCGCGAGCCGGAGTGGAGCATGAAGCAGACGCGCTCCTCCTCGTCCCGCTGGACCTCGAGGAAGTGGTTCCCGCCGCCGAGCGTCCCGATCGAGCGGTCCGCGCGCTCGAGCCAGCGCGGCGCGATCGACGGCGGGGGCTCGAGCCCGATCGCCTCGATCATCTCGTCGAGCCGCATCGGGGGGTCTCGGTGGACGGCGAACCCGGTCGGGATCGCGCGCTCGAGGGACGCGAGGATCGCCCGGAGCGCATCCGGACGGAGCGTCTCGCCCCAGACGAGGTCGGTCCGCGCGAAGGCGACGCCGCAGCCGATGTCGACGCCGACCGCGTACGGGATGAGCGCGTCGTCGGCAAGGAGGACGCCGCCGATCGGCATCCCGAAGCCGGGGTGGGCGTCCGGCATCAGGGCGACGTGGTCGAGCGCGACGGAGAGGTCGGCGATTGCGCGCGCCTGGGTGAGCGTCTCCCCGTCGATCCCGGGCGCCCAACTCCAGATCGGGAGCCGCCCGCCCTCGATCACCTGCATGCCCGGATCATCGCGGCTCGGCGGGACCTCCCGCCAGTGCCGTCGGTCGCCCCGGGCGACCCTCCAGCCGGGGCGCGGGAGCGGCGACTGCGTCGCCGGGCGCGCAAGCGGCCGCTTCCTTGCTACGCTCCCCCAGCCCCGAACGCTCGACGACCCACGCACGACAGGTGACCCGATGCGTCGTTCCATCGCCTCGCTCCTCGCCGCCACGCTCGTCCTCGCCACGGTGATCGCCGCATGCGGCGGCGGGACCGGCAGGGTCGTCTCCGCGACCGAGGCGGTCGCGATGCTCGACGAGCGGACGGTGATCGACGTCCGGAGCCCCGCCGAGTACGCCGAGGGCCACGTCGCCGGCGCCCTGAACATCGACGTCGAGTCGCCGGACTTCGCCGAGCGGATCGCCGCCCTCGACCCGGATGCCCCGTACCTCCTCTACTGCCGCTCGGGCCGGCGAAGCGCGATCGCGGCGGAGACGATGGCGAAGGCCGGGTTCGCCGACCTCGTCGACGCGCAGGCGCTCGAGGACCTCGTCACGGCGGGCGCGCCGATCGAGTAGTGGGCGCCTCGGTCGAGTAGCGGGCGCCCGCGGCGCGACGACGCCCGCTCCACCGAAGCGGGGATCAGTACCAGAAGCTGAGGATCGCCCCGGCGAGGGCGAGGTTCAGGACGTCGTTCCCCACCTCGATCGCCCAGACGCGGACCCCGTGGCCCGCGAAGAGCCGGTGGCCGAGCGAGGCGCCGGCGACCGCGATCCCGACGACGAGGCCGATCCCGAGCCCGGTCGCGAGGTCGACGTCCCCGGCGCTGCCCGCGGCCGCCTGGATCACGAGCGCGATCGCCGTCACCTGCGCGACGATCGCGACGAGCGTCAGGCCGAAGACGAGCGCCATCGGCCCGCCGCCGCTCCCCGGCGTCTCGTCGCCCTTCCCCATCGCCCGCCACCAGACGGGGAAGAACGCCCGCGGGCTGAACCACGCGAGGCCGCTCACGAAGACGACGACCGTGGCCACGAGGACGCCGAGCCACTCGATCGATCCGAGATCCATCACGTTCCCTCCACTCCGGTCGCGAGACCGTACTCCGGCGGCACGACGAACCCGAAGGCCGCGAGCGGCCAGTATCGGACGGTGACCCGCCCGATGACGTCGCCGACACGGATCGGCCCGAAGGCGCGCGAGTCGAGCGACGCCTGGCGATGGTCGCCCATGACGAAGAGCTGCCCCTCCGCGAGCGTCCAGCTCGTCTCCGCACGCTCCGGGTCGGTGGGCTCCACCACGCCCCCCTCGTCGCGGTAGGCGTATGGCTCCTCGAGGACCGTGCCGTTCAGGACGACGCGGCCGTCGACGAGCTCGACCGTGTCGCCCGCGACCCCGATGACCCGCTTGATGAACGGCGTGCGCTCGATCGTCCACTCCTCGGGGGGCTCGAAGACGACGACGTCGCCGCGGCCGAACGCATCCCACGCCGGGCTCAGCTTGTCGACGAGGACGAACTCTCCCGACTCGAAGTTCGGCTGCATCGAGACCTGCTGCACCTGGAACGGCTGGGCGACGAAGGTCTGGACGGTGAGGAAGATGACGACGGTGAGGACGAGCGTCTCGACGACGTCCCGGACGAGCCGGGCCGGGCCGCCCCCCTGCCGGCGGCGGCCGAAGCGGCGCCCCGTCCGATGCTCCTGCTCGACGATGCCGTCGACGAGCGCCCGGATCGCCGCGGCGTCCTCGATGTCGTCGGCGGCGGGACCGGCCCACGGCGAGGCCGTCGCCGGACCCGGCGGTCCTGCGTCGTGGGGACGGTCCGGGGTGGCGGCCGGCTGGGGCATCACCCGAAGGATAGCGGGGGTCCGGCGGTGACCGGACGCACCGCTTTGGTACCCCACTCGAGCGACCCGGACCCCACCCGACCGCTCGCGACCGCACCGGACCCCATGCGGCTGTCGGCGTAACGGCGACCCCTCATCCCCTACCGTCCGTCTTCACAGACGTCCGGCGATGGCCGACGATCCCATCGGGCACGCGACAGCGATGGAGTGAGGGACGATGACGGTCAGCTACGTGCCTGCCGGCAGATGGGTCCGCGTCCGCTCTGCGCGGAGCGCGGGAAGCGAGGCCCACACCCGCTGGCACCTCGCGACCGACGATCCGCGCTTCAGCTTCGCGATCCCCTCGAGCCGCGCGATCGTCGCGTGCGGCCGGAACCTCTCCACCTCGCCCGGCGAGGGGACGGAGCTCGCGATCGCGGACGACCTCCCCCGCGCGCACGTCTGCTCGATCTGCACCGAGCGCTACGTCCGCGACCGTCTCTTCGAGATCCGGGTCCACAACCTCACGACCGCCGCCCCGGTCTGACCCGGGGGACGGACCGCCGCCTCAGCCGAAGATGGAGCGGGGGCAGTAGGCGGTGACGATCCAGTTCGGCTGGTCGACGACCTCGCTGATCCGGAGGTCGCCCGCGACCGAGAGGAGCAGGTAGGCGTCCACCGGGGCGAGCCCGTGGTCGCGGACGAGCCGCTCGATCATCCGCCGGACCGCCTCCTTCGCCGCGACGAAGAGGTCGGGGCCCACGCCGTCCGCCGCGTACCAGCCCGCCGTGTTCGTGCTCGCGCCGAGCGGCCCCGGCGTCGTGAACTCCGGCGCCGTCACCCGGATGTCGCGCCGGACCGTGAGGCGGACCGTCGCGCGCATCGGCGTCTCGATCGCCGTCCCGCAGACCTCCCCGTCGCCCTGGGCGGCATGGCCGTCCCCGAGGCTGAAGCGCGCACCGGGGACCTGGACGGGGAGCCAGAGGACGGCGCCTGCCGTGAGGTGGCGCGTGTCCATGTTCCCGCCGTGCTCCGCCGGGGGGATCGTGCTCCGCGGCGCCCCGGCCGGAGCGACCCCGAGCTCGCCGCAGAACGGGGCGAGCGGGATCCTGATCCCGGGGAGCAGCTCGCCGACGCCACCCGCGAGCCGCGTGATCCGGAGGTGCGGGTCGGGGAAGTCCTCGGCGAGGAGGCCGAAGCCGGGGATGCTCGCCGTCCAGCCCCAGTCGCCCGGCTGGAACGAGAGGAGCTCCACCTCGAGCGTGTCACCCGGCATCGCCCCCTCGACGGCGATCGGCCCGGCGACCTGGTCGACCCGGGAGAAGTCGAGCGTCGCGAGATCGGCCGTCGTCGAGGTCGGTCCGAGCTGGCCGTTCCCCGCGTCGAGCGCGTCGAACTCGACGATGCTCCCGCTCGCGACGGTCGCGAGCGGCGGGATCGACTCGTCCCACGCGAGGTGCCACTGATCGCGCCGGACGTGGAAGGCGCTCCGCTCCGCCATCGCCGCGGCCCCTAGTCGAGCGACTCGGGGAGGCAGGCGAGGACCATCGCCGAGGCCGGGCCGCCGAAGCGCATCTCGAGCCTCGCGCTCGCGTAGGCGTACGCCTCGAACGGCTCGAGCCCCCGCTCCTTCGTCAGGTAGGTCCACGCACGGTCCACCGCGTGCTGGTGGGCGCCGGCGAGGTCCGCCCCCATGCCGACGAAGAGGATCTTCCCGTCGCGCCGGAGGACCGGGTGCGAGAGCCCGGCGCCCTTGACGAGCGAGATGCGGACGGTGGACTTCCCGGCCGACTCGAGCGAGACCCACGTCGGCTCGCCCTGGCCCATCGCCGCGTGGTGGTCGCCGATCGAGAGAAGGCCGCCGTCGACCTGGACCGGGAGGTCCACCGTCGTCCCGGGGCTCATCTCGCGGAGGTCCATGTTCCCGCCCCAGTGGTAGGCGGGCATGAAGGTCGAGCCGACCCCCTCGGCGGGCGCGAGCCCGATGCAGCCGATCATCGGCTCCACCGGGACGCTCGTCCGGGAGCTGATGACCGCCCGGCCGCCCTCGAGCGGGATCTGGCGGGCGACGACGCTCGTCGTGTGCGCCCCGAGTCCGCCGAAGCCCGGGAGCCAGACGCTCCAGCTCCGGACGATCTCGATGCCGAGGATCTCGACGCGGATCGCGTCGCCGGGCGTCGCGCCCTCGACGAAGACCGGGCCGGTGACGCGGTTGAAGGTCTCGAGGCCGATCTGCTCCACGGTCTCGCCCTTGGAGAGCCGCTCGTACGCGACGTCGCCGGTCTCGAAGCGGATCACCGCCCCGCTCGCGACCCGCGCCGCCGGGGCGTGGTCGCGCCGGAAGTCGAGCGTGTGGCGGTCGGGGGCGAGGACGAGGTCGGGTCGCGCGGTCATCGGGCTCCCTCCGTTCCCTGGTGGGTGGCGACGCGGACGGCTGCCGCCGCCGCGTCGAAATCGGGGTCGACGGCGAGCCAGCAGCGACTCGCCCGGGTCTCGTCGAGCCGCACGAGCGGCGGCGTCTCGTCGCAGCGCTCGTGACGGAGCGGACAGCGGGTGCGGAACGTGCAGCCCGGGGCGTCGCCGAGCTCGGCGCGGAGCTCGCCCCGCGCCCGCCCGCCGACCCGTCCCCGCCGCTCCTCGCCGGGGATCGCCGCGAGGAGCGCCTCCGTGTACGGGTGGCGCGGCCGGTCGAAGACGGCGTCGACCGGCCCCTCCTCGACGATCTCGCCGAGGTACATCACCGCGATCCGGTCGGCCGTGTGGTGGACGACGGAGAGGTCGTGGGCGACGAAGAGGTAGGCGAGGCCGCGCGCCTCCTGGAGGTCCTCGAGGAGGTTGATGATCTGCGCCTGGACGGAGACGTCGAGCGCGGAGACCGGCTCGTCGAGGACGAGGAGCTCCGGGTCGACCGCGAGGGCCCGCGCGATGCCGACCCGCTGGCGCTGTCCCCCCGAGAGCTCGTGCGGGTAGCGCCGCCCGATCTCCGGGCCGAGGCCGACGTCGTCGAGGAGCGCCCCCACCCGCTCGCGCCGATCGCGGGCGCCCGGGACGATCCGGTGGACGGCGAGGACCTCGGCGAGCGCGTCGCCGACGGAGATCCGCGGGTTGAGCGACGAGTAGGGGTCCTGGAAGACGATCTGCATCCGCTCCCGGAGCCGGCGGAGCTCGCCGCCGCCCGCGGCCCGGACGTCGATCCCGTCGAAGACGACCGAGCCGGCGGCCGCCTCGACGAGCCGGAGGATCGCCCGCGCCGTCGTCGTCTTGCCGCTCCCCGACTCGCCGACGAGCGCGAGCGTCTCGCCGCGGGCGACGGCGAGATCGACGCCGCGAACGGCATGGACGGCGCGTGCCGGGCGGCCGGCGAGGCGGTCGGCGACCGAGCGCCGGCCCGGGAACTCGACGTGGAGGTCGTGGACCTCGAGGAGCCGGTCGCTCATCGCGGCGCCGCCTCCGGGCCTGCCCGGCCGGTGAGGCGGCCGCTCCCCGCGGACGCGGCCGGGCGGCGTCCGGCGTCGGGGGTCACGTCGCCGCGCCGGCGGACGAGCCCCGCCTCCGCGCGGGCGAGGAAGTCGGCGAGGACCGCCATGTAGCGGTCCGGCTCCTCGGCGTGCGCGAGGTGGGCGGACTGCTCGAAGAGGACCCACTCGGCCTGCGGGAGCCGCTCGCGGATCAGCGCGACCTGCGCCGGCGTCGCCTCGTCGTGGCGGCCGCTCGTGAGGAGCACCGGACCGTCGACGACGTCGAGCCGGGAGAGGACCTCCCACTCCCGGAGCGTCCCGACGATCGTGAACTCCGTCGGGCCGTTCATCGTCCGGTAGACCTGCGGGTTCCGCGCGAGCTTCGCGAACGAGCGCGCGTCGAACTCCGGCGGCGGGACGACCCGGCAGAGGTGCCGCTCGTAGAAGACGTCGACCGCGGCGAGGTATTCCGGGTCGTCCCACGTGCCCGCGGCCTCGTGCCGGTCGAGCGCGTCGCGGACCGCGGCGGGGAGGGCCGCGCGCTGGGCGCCGGTCTCCGCGGCCCACATCGGCATGCTCGCCGGCGAGCTCGCGATCGTCGCCGAGACGACGCCGGCGGGGCGGGTGACGAGGTACTCCATGAGGAGCATCCCGCCCCAGCTCTGCCCGAGGATGTGGCAGCGCTCGAGGCCGAGCGCCCGGCGGACCGCGTCGACCTCGCGGACGTAGAAGTCGACCGTCCAGCGGCCCGGGTCGTCGGGCTGGTCGGAGTTCCCGCAGCCCTGCTGGTCGTAGAAGATCACCCGCCGCCCGGTCGCGCTCATCGCGGCGAGCGACTCGAGGTAGTCATGGCATGCGCCCGGGCCACCGTGGAGGAGGAGGAGCGGGAGCTTCCCGCTCGCCCGCTCGGCCGCCTCGTCGCCGACGACCGCGACCCACGTCCGGAGGCCGTCGTGCTCGATGAAGCGCTCCGCGGCGCCGAGGGCGGGGTCGATCGTGACGAGCGGCGTCGTGCCGGTCCCGGTCATCGTGCGGCCTCCCAGTCGAGCGTCAGCGCCCCGCGAGCGAGCTCCTCGCTCCGGTGGCAGGCGGCGAGACGACCCGGCCCGGCCGGGACGAGCGGCGGGAGCTCCGCGGCGCACCGGTCGAGCGCGGCGGGGCAGCGGGCCGCGAAGGCGCAGCCGTCCGGGAGCCGGGCGGGATCGGGCGGGCCGCCGGGGATCTGCGGGAGCCGGGCCCGGCGCGACGCGATCGAGGGGTTCGACGCGGCGAGCCCGGCGGTGTACGGGTGGCGCGGTCCGGCGAAGAGCTCGCCGACCGCCGCCGCCTCGGCGATCCGGCCCGCGTAGAGGACGATCGCCCGCTCGCAGAGCTCGCGGACGACGCCGAGGTCGTGCGTGATGAGGAGGAGCGCCATCCCCCGATCGCGGACGAGGTCGCGGAGGAGCTCGAGGATCTGCGCCTGGACGGTGACGTCGAGCGCGGTCGTCGGCTCGTCGGCGATGAGGAGCTCCGGCTCGCACGCGAGCGCCATCGCGATCATCACCCGCTGGCGCATCCCGCCGGAGAGCTCGTGCGGGTAGCGGCGGGCGACCGCCTCGGGGTCCGGGAGCCCGACGTCGGCGAGGAGCTCCACCGTCCGGCGGTCGGCGGCGGCGCGCGACATCCCGCGGTGGAAGCGGAGCGCCTCGGCGACCTGCTCCCCCGCCCGATAGAGCGGGTTGAGCGCCGTGAGCGGGTCCTGGAAGACCATCGCGACCCGCTCGCCACGGACGCGCCGGTAGGCGGACTCGGAGAGGCCGACGAGCTCGTCGCCGCCGAGCCGGACGCTCCCGCCGACCCGCGAGGTCCGCCGGGGAAGGAGCCCCATGATCGCCCGGCTCGTGACGCTCTTCCCGGAGCCGGATTCCCCGACGAGCCCGACGATCTCGCCGGCGCCGATCTCGAAGTCGATCCCGTTGACGGCGCGGACCCGCCCGCCGATCGTCCGGAACTCGACGGTGAGGTCGCGGACGACGAGGAGCGGATCGTTCCCGCCGGCTCCCCCG
>JBJOLT010000006.1:0-4623 GCA_046045415.1 Chloroflexota bacterium
GGGCGGGTCGACGAGTCAGCGGCAGACGGCATGAACCGCTCCTTGTGGAAGAGAAGAGGGTGAAAGGCGCGACCTCACAGACCGAATAGGATACCGCGCGCCGCCCACCTGTCAAACGCCCCCGGCGCGGACGGGCGGGACGCCCCGACGGTCACGGCCGCCGGGTGCCTTCGGCTCTGGCGGGCGCACCGCGGATGGGGTCGACTGGAGGGGCTCGCCGCGCGGTGGATCCGGCGCGGGAGCTCCGCACCCGGAGGTGCACGATGCGCCGCGCACTCACCGTCATCGCCTCGGCCGCGCTCCTTGCGGCCCTCGTCCCCGCGGGCGTCGTCGACGCCGGCAAGCCGGTCTCGGCGACGACCTCGGCCGGCGCCCTCACCCCGGAGAACCTCGGCCGCGACTGGACCGGGAAGCTGACGTGCCGCGCCACCCTCACGGTCGCCTACACGGCGGGGGGCGGGGTGAAGCTCGTCGAGCTCTACCTCTACGAGACGTCCGCCCCGACGTCGCTCATCCAGGCGCCGGTCGCCCGGGCGAGCCAGTCCACCTTCAGCGTCTGGTACACGGCGCCCGCCGGCCAGTCGACGATCGTGACGGTGAAGACGGACCTCGCGACCCGCCGCGAGGCGGTGAGCTCGCTCGTGACGATCGGGACGCTCACCGCCGACAACACGAGCGCCCCCGGGGCCTGCCTCCAGGCGATCTCGTATCCGTAGGGGCCCCGGCCCCGGACGGAGCCGAAACGACGGGAGCCGGCCTCTCGGCCGGCTCCCGTCTCGCGTGTCGTGGGTGCGGGGCTACTTGATCTCGACCTTCGCGCCCTGCTCCTCGAGGGCGGCCTTGATCTTGTCGGCCTCCTCCTTGGCGATCCCCTCCTTGACCGGCTTCGGCGCCGCGTCGACGAGGTCCTTCGCCTCCTTGAGGCCGAGCCCGGTGAGCTCGCGGACGACCTTGATGACCGGGATCTTGTTCGGGCCGACGTCGGAGAGGACGGCCGTGAAGTCGGTCTTCTCCTCCTCGCCGCCCGCCGCGGCGCCGCCGCCGGCCGGGGCGCCGCCCGCCGCCGGGGCCGCCGCGACCGCGACCGGGGCGGCCGCGGTGACGCCGTAGCGCTCCTCGAACTTCTTGATGAACTCGGAGAGCTCGAGGACGGTCATCTTGTCGATCGCCTCGAGCAGCTGGTCCTGCGTGATCGTCGCCATCGTGGTGGGTCTCCTTCGGTCCGTCGTCGGTGGTCGTGTCGGTTGATCGATCGGTGGATGGGTCCGTGGGGGGCCGGGCGTCCCGGCCGGGTCCCGTGGCTAGGCCGCGCTCTTCCGGTCGCGGACCTGGGCGAGCGCGTAGCCGAGGTTCCTCAGGTTCGCCCCGAAGAGCCCGCCGAGCGTCGCGATCGGCGAGACCATCGCCCCCGCGAGCTGCGCCTGGAGCACCTCCCGCGACGGGAGGGCGGCGAGGCGGTCGACGGCCTTCGCGTCGATCACCGTGTCGCCGAGGACCGCCCCGGTGATCCGCACCTGCTTGAAGGGGCGGGTCGCGTCGAGGAGGGCCTTCGCCGTCGCCGCCTCGTCGTTCCCGAACGCGATCGCGGTCGGGCCCGTCAGGAGCGGCGAGAGCGCCTCGGCAGGGGTCCCGGTCGCGGCGATCCGCATGAGGCGGTTCTTCACGACCCGGTAGGTGATCTCCTGCTTGCGCAGGGCGCGCCGGATCTCGGCGATCTCGGCCACGGTGAGGCCACGGTACTCGGAGACGATGAACGTCCGTGCCCGCGACAGCTCGTCGCGGAGCTCGGCGACCGTCTCGCGCTTGGCCTCGGTCGGCATTCGCTACCTCTCACTCCAGCGTGCGGCCGGCACGCGGCGGTGGGCGTCGCCGGCCGTCGGCCGGACTGCCCCTGCGACGTTCCTCTGCTCGCAGGGGCGCGCCCACCGGAGAGGTGGAGCGCGGGTCCTGCCTCGGCGTGCTCGCCGTCGTCCCCTCCCCCGCCGAGGCGGGAGCGGTCCGGTCCGGCGGATCAAGCCCCGACCGTCGGTGCCGCGGTCATCCGACCGGGCGTCCGGCGGTCCGCGGGCGCAGGCTGTCTGCGGCGGTCCGTCGTATCGGGCGACGCGCTCTCGTCGAGCCGTCGCCATGTCTGGTGCCGGCGGAGTCTACCTCACCCTGCAAGCGCCGCCGCCGGGCGGCGTCCGGGGACGCGGTCGTCGGGCGCGCGTCAGGCGCCGGCGGCCGCCTGGAGGACGCCGGGGAGGTCGACGCGGATCCCGGGGCCCATCGTGCTCGCGATCGTCAGCGTCTTGAAGTACTGGCCCTTCGCCGACGACGGCTTCGCGCGGTTGATCGCGTCGACGACGGCGACGAGGTTCCCGAGGATCTCGTTCGGCTCGAAGCTCGCCTTCCCGATCGCGACGTGGATGAGCGCGCCCTTGTCGACCTTGAACTCGATCCGGCCCGACTTCACCTCGCGGACGGCGTCGGCGATGTCGAACGTGATCGTCCCCGCCTTCGGGTTCGGCATGAGCCCGCGCCGGCCGAGGATCTTCCCGAGCCGGCCCACGAGACCCATCATGTCCGGCGTCGCGAGCGCGACGTCGAACTCGAGCCAGCCGGCCTCGATCTTCTTCACGAGGTCCTCGCCGCCCACCTCGTCGGCGCCGGCCTTCAGCGCCTCCTGGGCCTTCTCGCCCTGGGCGAAGACCGCGGCGCGGACGGTCCGGCCGGTCCCGTGCGGGAGGACGACGGTGCCGCGGACCATCTGGTCGGCATGGCGGGGGTCCACCCCGAGGCGGACGTGCGCCTCGATCGTCGCGTCGAAGTTCGTGGTCGCCGTCTGCTTGACGAGGGCCGCCGCGTCGGCGGGGGCGTAGACGGTGTCGCGGTCGACGAGCTTCGCCGCCTCGAGGTACTTCTTGCCGTGAGCCATCTCGTTCGGTCTCCCTGTCGGTCGGGGCTGCCGACCTCCCCCTGCTCCCCGGGGTCGTGGGCCGGCGCGCTCGCCGGGGTGGTGGATGCTAGCCGACGACCTCGATCCCCATGCTGCGGGCCGTCCCCTCGACCTGGCGCATCGCCGCGTCGAGGTCGTTCGCGTTCAGGTCGGCGAGCTTCGTCGTCGCGATCTCGCGGACCTGGTCCCGGGTCACCTTGCCGGAGACGGTCCGCCCCGCGGTCGCGCCGCCCTTCTCGATCCCGGCCGCCTTGCGGAGCATGTCCGCGGCGGGCGGGGTCTTGAGGATGAAGGTGAACGAGCGGTCCTCGTAGATCGTGATCTGCGCCGGGATCACCTGGCCGCGCTTGTCCTGGGTCTTCTCGTTGTAGGCCTTCGTGAACTCGACGATGTTGATCCCGTGCGGGCCGAGCGCGGTACCGACCGGCGGCGCCGGGGTCGCTCCCCCGGCGGGGAGCTGGAGCGTGAGGACGATCCGGATCTTCTTGGCCACGAGCGGTCCCTACCTCTTCGCTTAGAGCTTCTCGACCTGGAGGAAGTCCAGCTCGACCGGCGTCTCGCGGCCGAAGATGCTGACGAGCACCTTGACCTTGTTCCGCTCGGGGTTGACCTCGTCCACCGTGCCGATGAACTCGGCGAAGGGCCCGTCCGTCACGCGGACGCTCTGACCCTTCGTGAAGGCGACACGGTACTTCGGCGTCTCCACCCCCATCTGGCGGAGGATCTGCTTCACCTCGTTCTCGTCGAGCGGGACCGGCTCGTTCCGGGTCCCGGGGATGTTCGCCCCGCCGACGAAGCTCGTGACGCCCGGCGTGTTCCGGACGACGTACCAGGAGTCCGGGTCGAGGATCATCTCGACGAGGACGTAGCCCGGGTAGACCTTCTTCTGGACGGTGTGGCGCTGCCCCTGGCGGATCTCGATCTCGTCCTCCATCGGGACGAGGACCTGGAAGATCTTGTCCTCCATGCCCATCGACTCGATCCGGTGCTCGAGGTTCGCCTTCACCTTGTTCTCGTAGCCCGAGTAGGTGTGGATCACGTACCAGCGCTTCTCCGGGGCCTTCGCGGCCGCGAGCTCGGTCGTCATCGGCCTACCCGAGGCTGTCGTTCAGGAGCCGGACGAGCTCGGTGAACCCGAGATCGAAGACGGCGACGTAGACGCCGACGGCGGCGCTGAGCACGAAGACGAGGATGGTCAGGTTGCGCGTCTGGACGCGCGTCGGCCAACTCACCTTCTTGAGCTCGGACCAGGCTTCGTCAACGAAGCCGCGGATTCGCTGGATCACTGTCTGGTTTCTTCTCTGGCTACGTGGTCGTTGGGGTGGCAGGGGCGATAGGACTCGAACCTACAACCGCCGGTTTTGGAGACCGGTGCTCTGCCAATTGAGCTACGCCCCTCCGGTGACCGCTACTTGGACTCCCGATGGAGCGTGTGCTTCCGACAGCGCGGGCAGTACTTCTGGAGCTCGATCCGGTTCGGATCGTTCTTCTTGTTCTTCCGCGTCGCGTAGTTGCGCTCCTTGCAGTCCGTGCACGCGAGCTGGATGACGGGCCGGTTCTCTACCTTCGCCATCGTGCTACTCGGTGATGTTGACGATCGCGCCGGCGCCGACGGTCCGGCCACCCTCGCGGATCGCGAAGCGCTGGCCGACCTCGAGGGCGATCGGGGTGATCAGCTCGACGGT
>JBJOLT010000008.1:0-31379 GCA_046045415.1 Chloroflexota bacterium
GTGACGCCGAGCCCGCGCCCGAACCCCTTCGCGAAGACCGTCTTCCCCGCCCCGAGCTCCCCGAGGAGCGCGATGACGTCCCCTGCCCTCGCGACCGCGGCGAGGCGCCCGGCGAGCGCACCCGTGGCGGACGCGTCGATGCTGACGATCTCGCGCGTCGTCGGCGTCTCGGTCGGCATCGTCGTCGAGTGTACCCGCGGTGCCCCGGACGGTCGGCGGTGACGCTGCGTCGGGCGCGGATCAGGCGAAGCGCTCGAGGTCGGCGAGCGGGACGACCGCGCTCCCGCCCCCCTCGAGCTCGACGATCCCGGCCTCGAGCACGACGCCGGCCTCGAAGCGGCGCCGCCCGGCCGGTCCGCCCCACCGGCCCTCCGTCCCGGCGAGCGGCCCGGACCTGACCCGGACGAGGTCCGGCGGCGGGAGCGGCACCGCGCCGAGCTCCCCCTCGACGAGGAGGAGCGGAGGGTCTGCGACGATCGCGACCGGCCGCCCGGCGAGCGCCGCGAGGAGCCCCGCGACGGGTCCGGCGATCGGCGAGCGAGCGTGCCCCTCGAGCGCGAGGACGGCGAACGGCGGGATCGGCTGGAGGCTCGCCCGCTGGCGCGCCTCGGAGGCGGCGAGGTCGCGGAGCTCGCGACTGGCGACCGCGCCGGCGACGACGCCCCGCACCCCCATCGCGCGGGCCCGGGTGATCGTCTCCGCGTCGATCCGCGCCCCGCCGACGACGACCGCCCCCGCGCGGTGGATGTCGATCGCGCTCGAGCGGAGCTCGCCGTCGCCGACGATCGCCACCTCGATCCGGCCGCGGGTCGGACCCCCGACCGCGACGCTCCCCGGGATCCCGGCGGCGGTCGTCGCGAGGGCGATCCCGAGGCCGGGCCTGACGGCACGGACGATCCCGGCGACCGGCGCCTCGACGACGTCCGTCCGGTCGCCGACGACCGCGTGCCAGCGCGCCTCACCCTCGTAGAGGAGCTCGCCGGCGGCGACGCCCGCCCGCCCGCGCCGGAGGCCGATCCGGCGCCCGGGCGCGGTCCACCAGTCGCCCGAGCGCGCCCCCGCGGGGACGTCCCCGGGGGCGATCGCGATCGCGGCCGCCGCTCGGGCCCGCTCGAGGAGCGGCCCGCCGACCTGGACGACCTCGCCGGGCTCGACGAGCGCCCGGTCCCCGGGGTGGAGCGGGAAGTGGACGAGCGGGGCGTCGACGAGGAGGCGCCGCGCGCGGACCCGATCGAGCCCCGCCGGGAGGTTCCGCCCGGCCGCGCCGCTCATTCCGACCCGACCCAGAGCGCTCCCTCCCACGAGGCGAGGAGTGCGCGCCGCCGCTCGCTCCGCTCGGGGAGGACGAGCGGGACGTCCCGGAGGTCGACGAGGAGCCCGCCGAGGCCGCCCGTCACCTCGACCTCGAACGCGCGACCGCGGCCACCGAGGTGGACCCCGTCGCGGAAGCTGAGGCTCGCGCGGGCGAGCTCGCCCGGCGGGAGATCGACGACCTGGAGGCCGCCGGCCGCGAGCTCCAGCTCGACCCGGCTCCCGGCGACGGCGACGGCGAGCCGGCCCGGGTGGCGGGAGCGGTGCATCCCCCCGGGGACGATCGCGCTCCCGAGCGGGACGAGGAGGTCGTCGGCGAGGTCGGCGAGGAGCGCCCGCCGCTCCCCCTCGTCCTCGATCATCCCGATCGGTCCGAGCAGGTGAGCGGCGTCGACCGCGTACTGGCTCACGCCGGCGCGCCGGACGACGTCGACGAGCGCGAGCATGACCGCCGGCCCCGGCGCGACCGCCCACGCGCCGCCCGCGGCGACGACGAGATCCGGCGGCTCCCCGTCGAGGCCCGGGGTCGCGGCGAGGAGGCGCTCGAGGGCGGCGCGGGCCGCGGCGATCCGGAGGCGGGCCCCGTCCCCGGCGACGTCCCCCCACGGCGAGAGGCGGAGGTCGAGGAGCCGGTCGCGGAGCCGGTTCCGCTCGCGCGGCTCGGTCGACCAGCGGCCGATCGCATCGACGACGTCGTCGTCGGGCTCCGGCGGGACGAGCGCGGCGGCGGGGACGAGGGCCACCTCGGAGCGGCCGATCCCGTCGCCCGTCGGGGCGGCGACCGCCCGGAGCCCGCCGTCGAAGCCCACCTCGAGCGTCTCGATCCGCCGGTCGAGGACGTCGGCGAGCGAGGCGGTCGCGCGGGCGGCCGCCGCCCGCGCGTCGAGCGGGAGCGGCCGCCGGTCGACGAGCGCGAGGCGGAGCGCATCGATGCTCCCGTCGAGCGCGACGGCGGGGAGCGCCGCCGCGGCGGCGAAGCGTTCGCCCTGGCGGGCCGCTCCGCCGGCGAGGAGGATCGCGACCTCCGGACGGCGCTCGGCGATCGCCGCGACGAGCCGGATCAGCTCGCCGAGCGCCCGGCGTTCGTCGGCCGCGGGAGGGTCGGCGGCGCCGACGAGGATGGCGGCGAGCGCCGGGTCGAGGAGGAGCCGGACGGCGGCGAGCTCGTCCGCGGCGCCGTGGGGGACGACCCCCTCGGCCCGCCACCCGGCGCTCCGGGCGGCGGCGAGCATCCCGTCGAGCCCCCGTCCGGAGCCGGCGAGGACCGCGAGGCGGGGCGCAGGAGCGCTCCGGGCGACGAGCCAGGGGATCGCGGGGTCGGCCTCGGTGCCGGCCCCCGGCGGGAGATCGAGCGCGTCGGCGAGATCGGGGTCGGCGGCACGGACCGAGGCGACGAGGTCGTCGAGCGCGGGCTCCAGCGGGTCGCCCGCGGGGAGCGCCGTGGCCGCGAGGAGCCGGTGCCGCCCGTCGACGCGACCGACGAGCGATGCGGCGCTCGTGGCGGTGCCGAGGTCGAGCGCGAGCAGGACGGGCGGTACGCTCCTCACCGGCGCATGCTACCGGTCGCCGGGGATCCGGCGGCCCGACGCGGGGCGGTCAGGCGTCCCAGCCCTCGTCGGCCTCCTCGTCGTCCTCCTCCCCCTCCTCGAGCCGGGCGATCAGCTGCTCGATCCCCGCCTCGTCGGCGAGGATCCGGCTCGCGCCGTCGAGCTCGCCCCCGAAGAGGGCGCGGAGGACCGGGTTGAAGAAGAGCATCGCGCTCGCGCCGAGCGGGCGGTACGGCCGGCTCGCCTCGAGGAAGCGCATCGCAGCCTCGGAGAGGCCGCGGAGCTGGATCTCCCGCGCAACCTCCTCGACGAGCTCGTCGCGCTGCTCGTCGGACGCTTCGGGCTGGTAGTTCACGCTCTCCTCCATCGCCCACGCGGGCGGGTCGCCCGGGGGGATCTCCCGCCGACATGATAGGCGCGCCCGGGGGTCGCCCGCCGGTCCTCGACGTCGCTTCGGTGTGACGGCGCACCGGGCTTGGCGACCCGGAAGCGACCCCACCCCGGAGCGCCCCGCCACTCCCGGCCGGACGGGACGCGACCCACCACAAGCGTACCCGAGCATCCCGCACCGGACCGGCCGGCGGCGCTCATCCGCGGGCGAGCGTCCTCGTCGCGACGGGCCGCCCACCCGCGACGTAGAGCCGGCTGACGCGCCGGGAGATCGTCGTCACGACCTCCCATGAGTTCGACCCCCGTGCCCGCGCGAGGTCGGCGGCGACGATCCGCTCCGCGCCCTGCTCCCCGAGGAGGACGAACTCGTCGTCGACGGTGACCGGCGGGCCGGGGAGGTCCGTCACGTCGGCCATCACCGCGTCCATCGCGACGTTGCCGACGAGCGGGACGCGGCTGCCGCGGACGAGCGCGGCGGCCCGGTTCGAGTACGCGCGCGTCCAGCCGTCGCCGTAGCCGATCGGCAGCGTCGCGATCCGGCTCGGCCGGTCGGTGACGAACGTCGCGTCGTAGCCGACGCCGGAGCCGGTCGGCAGCTCGATGACGCGGACCGGCCGCGCATGGAGCGACATCGCCGGCCGGAGCGCCGCCGCGGCACCCTCCCGGCCGGCCGCGACCGGGAAGCCCTCGGGGAGGAGGCCGTAGACCGCGAGCCCGACGCGGACGGCGTCATGGAGCGGGACGGTCGCCGCCATCAGCCCGCCGCTCGAGGCGAGGTGGCGCCTTCCGACGGCGATCCGTGCGTCCGAGAGGAGGGCGCCGGTCTCGCGGAAGCGCGTCGCCTGCCGCCCGGCGACCGCCGGGTCCTCCGGGGTGGCGAGGTGCGACCAGACGCCCGCGACCGCCGCACCCGGCGCCGAACGGATCCGCGCGAGCGCCCCGGCCGCGTCCGCGGGAAGGACGCCGCCTCGTCCGAGGCCGGTCTCGATCTCGAGGTGGATCCGGAGGCGCCGGCCGCCGCGGCGGCCGGCGCGGTCCGCGGCGACCGCGTCGAGCGTCCGCGCGAGGAGCTCCGGGTCGCCCGCGCTCACCTCGATGCCGCGCCGGGCGGCGACGGGCGCATGCTCGGGCGGGATCGGGAAGAGGACGAGGATCGGGAGCCGGAGCCCGGCGGCCCGGAGCTCGAGCGCCTCGTCGAACGTCGCGACGCAGAGACCGTCGGCACCGGCGGCGGCGAGCGTCCGGGCGACGGGGACCGCCCCGTGACCGTACGCGTCCGCCTTGACGACCGGGTCGACCCGGGTCCCGGCCGGGAGGGCGCGGCGGATCGCCGCGAGGTTCGCGGCGATCGCGTCGAGGTCGATCCGCGCCCAGGCGGTCCGCGGGAGCGGCTCGAGGCCGGTCACGCCTCGTCCGTCGAGGGGACCCCGAACCCGACCGGCGAGGCCCCCCGCCGCTTCGCGAGGGCGGCGAGCCGCCGCCGCGCGTGCGGGAGCTCCTCGACGAGATCGCCCGCGAGGAGCCCGGCATCGCCGAGCCGCTCGCGGAGCGCCTCGCCGGCGAGGCCGTGGAGGTGGACGCCGAGCCGGGCCGCATCCCACGGCGCGAGCCCCTGGGCGAGGAGGGCGCCGATGACGCCGGAGAGGACGTCGCCGGTCCCGCCCGTCGCGAGGCCCGGGTTCGCGAAGGGAGCGACGACCGCGGCATCGGGGGAGGCGACGACCGTCCGCGCGCCCTTGAGCACGACGACCTGACCCCACTCGGTCGCGGCGGCGCGGGCTGCCGCGACGCGCGCGGCGTCGTCCCGGACGAGGTCGCCGTCGCCGTCGGGATCGGCGCCGCTCCCCGCCCGGAGGCGGCGGAACTCGCCGACGTGCGGCGTGAGGACCGCGGGACGACGGATCGCGTCGCGCCAGCCGTCGAACGAGGCGAGCGCCCGGAGCGCCTCCGCGTCGACGACCGCCGGCGTCCCCGCGCCGTCGGGCGAGGCGAGGAGTGCGCCGATCAGCTCGGCGGTCGAGAGCCCCGGCCGGAGACCGGGCCCGACGACGAGCGCGTCGTGCTCGTGATCGAGGATCCGCCCGAGCGCGGGCTCGGGGTCGACCTCCTCCACGTCGTCCTCGGGGAGCGCCATCGTCGTCGCCTCGACGACCTTCGCGGCGAAGAGCGGCTGGAGCGACTCGGGGACCGCGAGCGTCACGAGGCCGGCGCCGGCCCGGCCGGCCGCCCGGCAGACGAGGAGCGCGGCGCCGGCGTAGTCGAGCGAGCCCGCGACGACGAGGAGCGTCCCGAACGTCCCCTTGTGGCCGCGCTCGTCGCGGACCGGGAGGAGCGGGATCGCGCTCGCATCGTCGAGCGGATCCGCCCCCGCGACCGGCGCCGCCCCGGCGGCCGCCGCCGGCCGCTCGTCGTCGGCACGCCCGAACCCCACCGGCCGGCCGCTCACGGGCGGGCCTCCCCCGGGGCGTCCCGTTCGGCCTCGCCCGTCGCCGCGACCTCGGAGGCGAGGCCGCGGAGCCGCTCGAGCCGCGCGAGGAGCATCCGCTCGCGCTCGTCGATCCGCTCGTCGATGTCGAGGGGGAAGACGAAGCGCCCGCCCGCGGTCCGGATCCCGAACGCGACGGCGACCGCGTAGTCCGACTCGTGGGTGATCGAGACCGCGATCCGCGCCATCCCGAGCTGCTCCGCCCGCCCGGCGGCGCGCCCGTGGAGCCTGACGGCCGGCTGACCCGTCGGGAGCCGCTCGATCTCGATGTCGCGCCAGCCGATCCCCCGGACGCCGAGCCCGAGGACCTTGGAGATCGCCTCCTTCGCGGCCCAGCGGCCGGCGAAGGTCTCCGGGCGGTCCCGGACGTACGCCTGCTCGGCCGGCGTGAGGACGCGGCCGGCGAAGCGCGGTCCGAACCGCTCGATCGAGCGGCGGATCCGGTCGACCTTGATGATGTCGACCCCGAGCTCCGTCGTCCCCTCGGGGACCGGCGGTCCGGCCATCCCGCGCCGCCCTACTCGACCGTGACGGACTTCGCGAGGTTCCGCGGCTGGTCGACGTCGGTCCCCCGGGCGACCGCCATCTCGTAGGCGAAGAGCTGGAGCGGGATCACGGCGAGGATCGGCGTGAGGAGCTCGTGCGTCTCGGGGACCCAGCAGACGTCGTCGGCGATCCGGCCGATCCGGTCGTCCCCCTCGGTCGCGACGGCGATCACCCGCGCGTCGCGGGCACGGCCCTCCATCACGTTGCTGATGAGCTTGTCGTAGACCGCCGAGCGGGTCGCGACGGCGACGAGCGGGCACTCCGCGTCGAGGAGGGAGATCGGGCCGTGCTTCAGCTCGCCCGCGGCGTACCCCTCGGCGTGGACGTAGCTCACCTCCTTGAGCTTCAGCGCCCCCTCGAGCGCCGCGGGGTACGAGACCCCGCGTCCGACGAACATGAACCCGCGGCTGTTCACGTAGCGGCGCGCGAGCTCGGCGCTCTGCGGCCCGGCGGAGGCGAGGACCCGTGCCGCCGCATCGGGGAGCGCCCGGAGCGCGAGGCCGAGCTCGCGCTCCGCCGTCCCGTCGAGCCGCCCCCGGGCGCGGGCGATCGCCGCGGCGAGGACGATGAGCGTCGCGACCTGGGTGACGAACGTCTTCGACGCGGCGACGGCGATCTCGGGGCCCGCCTGGAGGTAGAGGACCGCGTCGGCCTCCCGGGTGATCGCGGAGCCGACGGTGTTCGTCACCGCGACGATCGGGCAGCCCCGCTCCCGCGCGTAGCGGGTCGGCGCGATCGTGTCCGCCGTCTCGCCCGACTGCGTGACCGCGATGACGAGGGTCCGTCCGTCGAGCGGCGGCGGGGAGTACCGGAACTCCGATCCGACCGTCGAGCGCGCCGGGATCCCGCACCAATCCTGGAGCGCCGCCGCCCCGACGAGCGAGGCGTAGTAGGCGGTCCCGCACGCCACGAGCTCGATCCGCTCGACGCCCCGGAGCCGCTCGGCGAGCCCGTCGAGTTCCGTCGCGGCGATCCGTCCCGCCCGGTCGACCCGCCCCGCGAGGGCGGCCCGGAGCGCGTCGGGCTGCTCGTGCATCTCCTTGAGCATGAAGTGGGCGTAGCCGCCCTTCTCCGCGGCCTCCGGCGACCAGTCGACGACGGTCACCGCCCGCTCGCGCCGCTTCCCGTCGAGCCCGGTCACCTCCACCCCGGTCGGCCGGACGTCGGCGACGTCCCCCTCCTCGAGGAAGACGACGCGGTCCGTGTGGGTGAGGATCGCGGCGACGTCGCTCGCGATGAAGCTCTCCTCCCCGTTCAGGCCGACGACGAGCGGGACGTTGAGGCGCGCCCCGACGAGCCGGCTCGGCTCGCCGCGATGCATCGCGACGATCGCGTACGCTCCCTCGACCTGGCCGAGCGCGGTCCGGACGGCGGCGGCGAGGTCGCCGGCGTACGCCTCCTCGACGAGGTGGGCGAGGGCCTCCGTGTCGGTCTCGGACGTGAGCCCGTGCCCCCGGGCGGCGAGCCCGTCACGGAGCGCCTGGAAGTTCTCGATGATCCCGTTGTGGATGACGGTGATCTCGCCCGTGCAGTCGACGTGGGGGTGGGCGTTCAGGTCGTTCGGCCGTCCGTGCGTCGCCCAGCGGGTGTGGGCGAGGCCGAGCGCGGCGTGCGGGGTCCGGTCGCCGAGCGCGTCCGTCAGGTTCGCGAGCTTCCCGGCCTTCTTCTCGACGAAGAGGCTCCCCTCCTCGTCGACGAGCGCGATCCCGGCGGAGTCGTAGCCGCGGTACTCGAGCCGCTTCAGCCCCTCGAGGAGGATCGGACCGGCCTCACGAGGGCCGGTGTACCCGACGATCCCGCACATCCGTCGTCAGCACCTCCGTCCGGGCCGGCCGTCCAGGCCGGCGCGCGACGCGACGGCCGCCGGCGGCCGCCGGGGCGGGGTCAGTGTAGTCGCTCCCCGGCGAGCGCCGCGATCCGGTCCGCGTGCGCCGCGACGATCGCGGCATCCGCCCCCTCGACCATGACGCGGAGCGCGGGCTCGGTGCCCGAGGGGCGGACGAGGACGCGACCGCCGGGCCCGAGCGCCCGCTCCGCCTCGGCGATCGCCGCCGCGATCGCGGGGTCGTCGGCCCACGCCTCCTTCCGCGCGACCCGGATCGTCCGCTGCTCCTGCGGGAAGAGCGGGATCTCCGCCGCGAGCGCCGCGAGGTCCGCGCGCCGCCTGCCGAGGACCCCGATCGTCTCGAGCGCCGTCACGATCCCGTCGCCGGTCGACGCCCGGTCCATCACGATGACGTGGCCGCTCTTCTCGCCGCCGAGCCGCGCCCCGCTCGCCTGCATCGCCTCGAGGATGTAGCGGTCCCCGACCGGGGTCCGGACGACCCGCCCGCCCGCCCGCTCGACGGCCGCGGCGAGACCGCCGTTCGAGAGGACCGAGACGACGACCGTCCCGTCGCCGAGCTCGCCGCGCGCGAGCCGGTCGAGCGCGAGGAGCCCGATGAGCCGGTCCCCGTCGACGACCGCGCCGCCCGCATCGACGACGACGCAGCGGTCGGCGTCCCCGTCGAGCGCGATCCCGAGGTCGGCGCCGCGCCGGACGACCTCGGCGGCGAGATCGTCGGGTGCGGTCGCCCCGCACGCGACGTTGATGTTCACCCCGTCGGGCGAGCGATGGATCGCCTCGACCCTCGCGCCGGTCGCGGCGAGGATCCGCGGCGCGACCTCGGAGGCGGCGCCGTTCGCGCAGTCGAGGACGACGCGGAGCGTCGTGGGACAGGTGCGCGCGATCGCCGATCGATCCTCGACGTACCGCTCCACGAGCGTCCGGGCGTCGACCGAGATCCCGAGCTCGGCGTTCCCCGGCGAACCGAGCTCGTCGCTCCTGTCGATGAGCGCCTCGAGCTCCTCCTCGACCGCGTCGTCGAGCTTCAGCCCGCGGCCGCCGATCACCTTGAGGCCGTTGTCCTCCGCCGGGTTGTGGGAGGCGGAGACCATGATCGCCGCCGGGAAGTCCCCCGCCCCGGCGAGGAAGGCGAGCGCCGGGGTCGGGAGGACGCCCGCCCGGTGGACGTCGACCCCGAGGCTCGTCGCACCGGCGGTGATCGCCGCGACGAGCATGTCGCCCGAACGGCGCGTGTCCTGGCCGACGATCAGCCGCCCGCCCGGACCGGCGAGCCGGACGGCCACCGCGCGCCCGAGGGCGTAGGCGAGCGGCGGCGTCAGCTCGACGTTCGCGATCCCGCGGATCCCGTCCGTCCCGAAGCGCCTGCCCATCAGGGGCTCCCGCTCGCGGTCGGCGCCGGGACCGGGCCGCCGGCCGACGCCTCGACCGTCACGGTCGTCGGGGAGAGCGCGAGGAGCGAGACCCCGTCGGGGAGCTCCAGCCGGACGGGGAGCGCGCGGACCCCGACGTCGAGGCCTTCGACGTCGATCGTCGCGACGAGCCCGGCCGTCTCGATCGCGTCGAGGAGGGCGAGCTCGCCGCCGACCGTCACCGAGACGCGGCCGACCGAGAGCTCGTACGAGCGATCGGCGCGACCCCCGGCGACGACGACCGCGACCTGGAGCGTCCTCGTGCCGGTCGCGGGCCGGAGGACGATCTCCACCCTCGCCGCCGAGCCGCCGACGGCGCTCACCCCGGCGGGGAGCGCGAGCGGCGCCGTCACCCCGAGCGACCCGCTCGCCCCCGCGAGGTCGATCGGCTCCGTCTCGATCCACTCGAGCCCCGCGAGGTCGTC
Source organism: Chloroflexota bacterium (assembly GCA_046045415.1). GTDB lineage: Bacteria > Chloroflexota > Limnocylindria > Limnocylindrales > CSP1-4 > DASVZT01. Next base: position 9,960 of record JBJOLT010000008.1, read on the forward strand.
CACCTCCCCCTCGACGAGGATCACCGACGGGACGACGTCGACCGATGCGACCTCCCAGCCGTCGAGCGGGCTTCCCCGGAGGCTCGGCCGGACCGGGAGGGTCCGCGTCTGGAGCTGGCTCCCGACCTTCATCCGCACCCGGGCGCTCCCCGGCTCGATCTCGACCGGACTGAGGACGTTCCCGCTGACGTCGACCGCGAGCAGGTCGACGGTCTGGTCGACGTCGAGCCCCGAGGGCTGGACGAGGACGCGCGCCTGGGCGGCATCGACGAGGCGGACGATGCTCTCCGGACCGGAGACCGTGACCGACGCGGGCGTGACGGTGGGCTCGAGGACGGTGAGTCCGTACGGGACCGGGCCGCGCTCGACCCGGACCGGGACCTCCTTCTCGACGAGCGGATCGAGGCGGACCCGGACGACCGCCGGCTCCACCTCGAGGATCTCGACGCGCGGATCCGTCGCGGTGACGACGACGGTCGCCGTGACGAAGGGCTCGAGCGAGCTCGGCTCGGCGCCCCCGAGGTCGATCGTCGCCGAGAAGCTCGCGGTCGTGAGGCGGCTCGCGACCTCGGCCGGCGCGAGGAAGCGGATCGACGTGACGTCGGGGATCGTGCCGAGGAGGACGGCATTCGCCGGCTGGCCGAGGGGGACGACCGGGATCCGGCCGCGCCAGACCTGGGCGTCGGCCGAGAGCACGAGTCCCACGTAGAGGATCGCCGCGAGGACGACGGCGCCGAGCTTCAGCGGCCAGTCGGCGACGAGCGGGCCGAGGAGCCGCCTCATCGGGCGACCGGGTCCGCGGCGCCGTCCCCGCCGACGGCCGGCTCCCCCGGCTCGGTGCGGGCGATCCCGGGGCGGTCCGTCGGCTTGACGAGCAGCTCGAGCAGCGCGGACCGGAGGTCCGGCTCGTCGAGATCGCGCCGGATCCGTCCTCGCTCGACGAGGCTCACGCGGCCGTTCTCCTCGCTCACGACGACGACGACCGCGTCGGTCTCCTCGGTCAGGCCGATCGCCGCGCGATGGCGGGTCCCGAGCCGCTCGTCCGTGCCGGCGGAGTCGGCGAGCGGAAGGAGTGCGCCGGCCGCGAGGAGCGTCGTCCCCCGGACCACGACGGCGCCGTCATGGAGCGCCGCGTGCGGCGTGAAGATCGTGAGCAGCAGGTCGGGGGAGAGGTCCGCGTGGAGCATGACCCCGGTCTCCGCGACCTCCTCGAGCCCGGTCTCCCGCTCGATGGCGATGAGCGCGCCCTGGTGCCGGCGGCCGAGCGTCGCCGCGGCCCGCGCGACCGCCGTGGCGACCGCCTCGGCATCCCGGATGGCGACGCCGCCGAGGAGGCGGCCGAGGGACCCGACCCCGCCGATCCGCTCGAGCGCCCGGCGCAGCTCCGGCTGGAAGACGACGACGATCGCGACGAGGCCGACGACGGCCCCGGCCTGGAGGAGCTGCGAGAGGAGCCGGAGCTCGAGCGCCTGCGCGGCGAGGTAGACGACGATGAGGACGCTGACGCCGATGAGGAGCCTGACCGCGCGCGTCCCGCGGATGAGCCGGAGGGCCCAGTAGATGAGGAGCGCGGTGAGCGCGATGTCGAGGAGCGTGCTCGGCCGGACCTGGCGAAGGATCGGCTCGAGGAGGTCCGGCATCGGTCGGAGTGTAGCGCCGGAGCGGGACCCGGCGGACCGGGTCAGCCGGCCTGGCGCTTCCCGGCGACGACCCGCCGTGCGGAGCGGACGAGCGTCAGCGCCGTCTCGTCGCCGTCGAGCTCGGTGAGCCGCTCGAGGAGCTCCACCTTCTCGGCGGCGAGGTCGCGCCAGCCGTTCTCGAGGTAGAGCTGGACGAGGAGGAGGTGGAGCGTCAGGTCGTCCGGGGCGATCGCGAGCGCCCGGTAGCAGGCGTCGAGCGCGGCGTCCCGGCGTCCCGCGGCGACGTGCGCCCGGGCGAGGTCGATGAGGAGGAGGCGCGCCCGGCCGGTGTCGCCGGCGGCGAGCGCCGCGTCGGTCTCGTCGAGGAGCGCCTGCGCGGCGCCCACCCCGCCGGTCGCGACGGGCGTCGGGATCGCCGTGGCCGCAGCGGGCTCGGCCGCGACGGGCTCGGGCCGCGGGGCGACGACGGGCGCGGGCGCGGGCGCGGGCGCGGTCGTGGGCTCCGGGGCTGCGACGGGCGCGTCGTCCCAGGCGACCGGTTCGCGGTCGAGCCCGGGGAACGACGCGGGCGCCTCGACGGGCTCCGGGGCGACGACGGTCTCGGGCTCCGGCGCGGCGTCCCAGGCGACCGGCTCGCGGTCGAGCCCCGGGAACGACGCGGGCGCCTCGACGGGCTCCGAGGCCGCGACGGTCTCGGGCTCCGGTTCGGCCACCACGGGCTCGGGCTCCGGGGCGACGACGGTCTCGGCCACGGCCGCCACCGGCTCGGGCTCGGGCGCCGCGCCGGCCTCGTCGTCGAGCTCGTCCTCCACCTCCTCGTCGACGAACGATCCGCCGGTCCCTCCCTCGACCTCGACCCAGCGCATCGGCCGGCTCCGCCGCCGACGTCGCTTCGGGGCGGCACCGGCGGCGTCCGGTACGGTGGGCGTGACGGCGTCCGCGCCGGCGGCCGCTCCGACGGTCGGCACGGGGGCGGTCGCCGTCGCGGCGGCTGCGGCTGCGGCGGCGGCTGCGTCGACGGTCGCGCCCGGCTCCACGGCCGGTCGGTGGGGGGACGGCGCGGCGATCGACGGCTTCGGGGGCACGGCGAGGGTCGCCGCGGCCCTGGCGAGCGCGGCGCGGCCGACGGCGGCCGGCATCGAGGTCCGGATCTCGTCGGCGAGCCGCTCCACCTGGCGCCGACGCGCCTTCGACTCGGCGAGCTCGAGCGCATGACGCGCGACGTCGAGCGCCTCCACCATCTCGCCCCCGGCGAGGAGCGAGCCGGCGAGCCGGTCGAGCGTGGCCGCGGCCTCCGAGGGGCGTCCGATCCTCGCGAGCGCCTCACCGCGGCCGGCGAGCGATCCGTGGTCGGCCGGCGCCCGCTCGAGCGCCGCGGCGAACGCGTGCTCGGCGTCCCGGGCGCGGCCGAGCTGGAGGAGGATCGCACCCTGGGCGCTGTGCGGGAGCGGGCGGTCGGGCGCGACCGCCGCCGCCTCCTCGTAGCAGGTCAGCGCGATCTCGGGCTCACCTCGCCGCGCGGCGAGATGACCCCTGAGGAGCGCCTCCCTGTACCGCTCGTAGAGCTCGCTCATCGCCCACCCCCAGGTCGCGGGCCGAGGATCGCCGCGAGAAGTGCATTCTGCGCGTGCAGCCGGTTCTCCGCCTGGTCGAACACCACGCTCCGGGGGCCGTCGATCACCTCGTCGGCGATCTCCTCGCCCCGGTGCGCGGGGAGGCAGTGCATGACGACGGCGTCGGACGGTGCGGCGGCGAGGAGTCCCGGATCGATCGCGTAGCCACGGAAGTCGCGCCGGCGGACATCCCGCTCGGCCTCCTGGCCCATCGACGCCCACGCGTCCGTGTAGAGGACGCTCGCTCCGTCGACGATCCGGCGCGGATCGTCCCCGACGACGAGGCGCGCGCCCGTCGCCCGACCGAGCTCGCGGGCACGCTCGAGGACCTCGTCCCGCGGCCCGTAGCCGGCCGGGTGGGCGATCCTGACCTCCATCCCGGCGAGCGCCCCGAGGAGCGCGAGCGAGTGGAACACGTTGTTCCCGTCGCCGACGAACGCGAGGACGACCCCGTCGAGCCGGCCGAACCGCTCGCGGATCGTCATCAGGTCCGCGAGCGCCTGGCACGGGTGCTCGTCGTCCGTGAGCGCATTGATGACCGGGACCCGCGACCGCTCGGCGAGCTCGGCGACCGCCCGGCCCGACGGCGTCCGGACGACGATCGCGTCGAAGAGCCGGTCGAGCACGCGGGCGACATCGGCGACGGACTCGCGCGTCCCGAGCCCGACGCCGCCGCCCGAGAGGTCGACGGAGTGGCCGCCGAGCCAGCGCGTCCCGACCTCGAACGAGGCGCGGGTCCGGAGGCTCGGCCGGTCGAAGAGGAGCGCGACCGCCCGTCCTTCGAGCGGCGGCGGGAACGGCCGTTCGCCGGCGGCGCGCGCGGCCTTCAGCGCGTCCGCGTCGTCGAGGATGGCGGCGAGCTCCGCGGCGGAGATCGCCGCACCGCCGAGGAAATCGCGACCGTGAAGGGCTCCGACCGTCGTCACGGTCCGCTCGCCGCGCGCGCCCGACAGCCGGGCGTCAGCGCTTCGTGTACTGCGGCGCCTTCCGGGCCCGCTTGAGGCCGTACTTCTTCCGCTCCTTCATCCGCGGGTCGCGGGTGAGGAGGCCGGCCTGGCGGAGCGGGAGCCGGTTCCCCTCCGGATCGAGCTGGAGGAGCGCGCGGGCGATCCCGTGGCGGATCGCGCCGGCCTGGCCGGTGACGCCGCCGCCCTCGACCTTGATCATCGCGTTGAAGCGGCCCTCGGTCCCGGTGACGCGGAAGGGCATCCGGATGTCGCCCTCGTTCACGGCATTCCCGAAGTGCTGCTCGAGGCTCCGGCCGTTCACGACGACCTCGCCCTCGCCGGGAAGGAGCCGGACCCGCGCGATCGAGGTCTTCCGGCGGCCGGTCCCGTAGTAGTAGGCAGGGGTGCTCATCTCGTCCTCGCTCCTCGTCAGGAGAGCGGCTCGGGCCGCTGGGCCTGGTGCGGATGGTCGGCGCCGGCGTAGACCTTCAGCTTGCGGAGCTGCTGGGCGCCGAGGCGGGTGTGCGGGAGCATCCCCTTCACGGCGCGGCGGATCGCCTCCTCCGGGCGCCGCTCGAGCAGGTGGCCGAGGCTCTCCTGCTTGAAGCCGCCCGGGTAGCCGCTGTGGCGCGTGTAGAGCTTCGACTCGCGCTTGTCGCGCGTCACGGCGACCCGTCCCGCGTTCAGGACGATCACGTGATCGCCCGAATCGAGGTGCGGGGTGAAGGTGGGCTTGTGCTTCCCCTCGAGGACACGGGCGATCCGCGTGGCCAGCCGGCCGAGCGTCTCGTCCGTCGCGTCGACGACGAACCAGCGTCGGTCGATCTCGCTCTCGCGAAGCGTGTATGTCTTCTCGGTCTTCATACCCTCGATCCTGTTCGTCGATCCGGTCGCCCGTCGCGCCGTCCGAGGACGACGCGGCGGAGGCAGAGTCCCCTGGCCGGTGCGGTCGCCCCGTTCAGGGCCGGTCGTCGCGCCGCCAGGAGCGCCCCGACCTCGTTCTCGTCGAGCTTCCCATGTCCTACCTCGAGGAGGATCGCGACGATCCTCCGGACCATCCCCCGCAGGAAGGCGTCGGCCGTGACGTCGATCGTCACGAGCGACCCTGCGCGCCGGACCCGGACCGAATGCACGGTCCGGACCGGCTGGCGGTCCGCCGCCCCGAAGGAGCTGAAGTCGTGACGGCCCACGAGGGCCGCCGCGGCCCGCGCCATCGCGGCGGTGTCGAGCGGGGCCCGCACCCCGAGCGCATGACGCTCGCGGAGCGGACTTCGCGGCCCGTTCCAGACGGTGTAGCGGTACTCCCGGTACCGCGCCGCATATCGCGGGTGGAACCCGAGCGGGACGCGCCGCAGGTCCCGCACCGCCACATCGGACGGGAGCGACCCGTTCAGCGCCCGTTCCATCTCCGCCGCCGTCATCCTCCCCCGGTAGGTGAATGCGATCACCTGACCGAGGGCATGGACCCCTGCGTCGGTCCGGCCCGCCACGTCGACCGTCACGCGGGTCTCCCCGGTGAGGCGGGCGAGCGTGGCCTCGAGCTCTCCCTGGACGGTCCGCTCGCCGGGCTGCACCTGCGAGCCCGCGAACCCCGTCCCGTCATATTCCACCCGTGCGCGATAGCGCACGGGCGCGCCCTCTCGGGCGCTCGACCCCGGCTCAGACGAGCTCGATCTGGACGATCTCTGCCGCGTCACCGAGGCGCTGGCCGATCCGGACGACCCGGGTGTACCCGGAGGTCCGGTCGGCGTACTTCGGAGCGATCTCGTCGAAGAGCTTGCTGACGACGAGGGGCTCGTTCGGGAAGGCCGCGACCACCTCGCGCCGCGCGGCGAGGTCGCCCCGCTTCGCGAGGGTGATCATCCGCTCGACGCGGCCGCGGATCTCCTTCGCCTTCGCCTCGGTGGTCTTCACCTTCTCGTAACGAAGGACCGAGACGGTCAGGTTCTTGTAGAGGGCCATCCGCGGGCCGTGCTTGCGGCTCAGCTTCCGGCCGCCGATCCGGTGCGCCACGGGTCAGCCCTCCTCCTCGTCGGAGAACGGCGTGTCACCGGCCTCGCCGAATTCCTCGTCCTCGCTCTCGGGGATGATGAAGCCGCGCATCCGGAGCCGGTCCTTCATCTCGTCGAGCGACTTCTTGCCGAAGTTCCGCATCCGGAGGAGGTCGTCGTCGGAGAGCTGGAGGAGCTGCCCGACCTTGACGATGTTGTTCCGCTTCAGCGAGTTGTAGGCCCGCATCGGGAGGTCGAGCTCCTCGATCGGCATGTCGAGCATGTTCGAGGGGAGCGCCGGCGTGCTGCCGGCTCGCTCCGCACCCGGGATCGCCATCCCGATGTTGACGAAGGGCTGGAACTGGCGGACGAGGATGTCCGCGGCGCGGGAGAGCGCCTCCTCCGGCGTCAGCGTCCCGTCGGTCTCGATCTCGAGGGTGAGGCGGTCGTTGTTCGTCACCTGGCCGACGCGCATCGAGTCGACCCAGTAGTTCACCTTGCGGACCGGCGTGAAGATCGCGTCGACGGCGATCACCCCGATCGGGAGCGCCTCGGCGCGGTCCGCGGCGACGTAGCCGACGCCGCGCTCCACGGTCAGGTCCATCTCGATCGTCACGTCGTCGGCGTCGAGGGTCATCAGCACCTGGTCGGGGTTGACGATCTCGATGTCGGCGGACTCGGCGATGTCGGCGGCGGTGACCGGTCCGGCGCCGCTCTTCACGAGCTTCAGCTGGACCGGGTGCGTCGCGAAGCTCTTGAGCCTGAGCTTCTTCACGTTCAGGACGATCTGGGTGACGTCCTCCTTGACGCCGGGGATCGTCGAGAACTCCTGGTAGACGTCGCGGATCTGGATCGAGACGACGGCCGCGCCCTCGAGCGACGAGAGGAGGACGCGCCGGAGCGCGTTCCCGATCGTCACCCCGTACCCGGCCGGGAGCGGGCCCGCCTCGTACTTGGCGATCGTCCCCCGGTCCTCGACCGGCTCGATCTGCGGATTCTCGAGTTCGATCATGACTCGGTGCTACCTCGAGTAGTACTCGACGACCAGCTGCTCGTTCAGGTCCTGCGGCATCTGGTCACGTCGGGGGAGGGCGGTAACGGTGCCGGCGAGCTTCGCCGCATCGACGGTGAGCCACTCCGGCGCCTGGTGCGAGCGGAGCGTCTCCTTCGCGAGCTTGAACGGCTCGCGCGCGGTCCGGGACTCGCGGACCTCGATGCGGTCGCCCGGCTTCACGTGGAAGCTGGGGATGTCGGTCGCGCGGCCGTTCACCGCGAAGTGACCGTGCGCGACGAGCTGACGAGCCTGGGCGCGCGACGTCGCGAAGCCCATCCGGTAGACGACGTTGTCGAGCCGGAGCTCGAGGATCCGGAGGAGGTTCTCGCCGGTGACCCCGGGCCGAGACTCCGCGGCGTCGAAGTAGTTCTTGAACTGCCGCTCGAGGACGGCGTAGACGCGCCGGACCTTCTGCTTCTCGCGCATCTGGAGCCCGTAGTCGCCGACCTTCCGGCGGCGGACGCCGTGCTGGCCGGGGGGCGAGGGGCGGCGCTCGAAGGCGCACTTCTTCGTATAGCAGCGGCTCCCCTTGAGGAAGAGCTTGACGCCCTCCCGGCGGCAGAGCCGGCAGACCGATTCGGTGTAGCGGGCCATCGTCGTCCGTCCTCGCTCAGACCCGGCGCCGCTTCGGGGCGCGGCAGCCGTTGTGCGGGATCGGCGTGACGTCGGTGATCGCCGTCACCTCGAGACCGGCGGCCTGGAGCGAGCGGATCGCCTGCTCCCGGCCGGCACCCGGCCCCTTGACGAAGACCTCGACCTGTCGCATCCCGTGCTCCATCGCGCGTCGCGCGGCGCCGTCCGCGCTCAGGGCGGCCGCGTACGGGGTGCTCTTCCGCGAGCCCTTGAACCCCGCGACCCCGGCCGACCCCCAGCTGACCACCGCGCCGGTCTGGTCGGTGATCGTGATGATCGTGTTGTTGAACGACGCCTGGACGTGAACGTGCCCCTGGGGGACGTTCTTCCGTTCCCGTCGCCGCTGCTTCGGCGCCCGCTTGCGCTCCGCCATCCTCTCGTCAGCCCCTTACTTCTTCCGCTTGACGCCGACCGTCTTCTTCGGCCCGCGCCGCTGGCGGGCGTTCGTCTTCGTCCGCTGGCCGCGGACCGGGAGGTTCCGCCGGTGGCGGAGGCCCCGGTACGAGCCGATCTCGATGAGGCGCTTGATGTTCAGCGCAACCTCGCGCCGGAGGTCGCCCTCCACCTTGTAGCGGCGGTCGATCAGCTCGCGGAGCCGGTTCACCTGCTCCTCGGTCAGATCCCGCACCCGGGTGTCCGGGTTGATGTTCGTCTGCGCGAGGATCTTCTGGCTCGTCGGCAGCCCGAGCCCATAGATGTACGTGAGAGCGACCTCGACCCGCTTCTCGCGGGGGATGTCGATGCCTGCGATCCGTGCCATCGGTTACCCCTGCCGCTGCTTGTGCTTCGGGTTCGCGCAGATGACCATCACGGTCCCGTGACGCCGGATCACCTTGCAGTTGTCGCAGCGGGCCTTGACGGAGGCTCTGACTTTCACCGGTCCCTCGATCAGTGGTTCGTCACTTCAGCCGGTACGTGATCCGGCCGCGCGACAGGTCGTACGGCGAGAGCTCGACCCGGACCCGGTCGCCGGGGAGGATCCGGATGAAGTTCATCCGGAGCTTCCCGCTGATGTGGGCGAGGACGCGGTGGCCGTTCTCGAGCTCGACCGCGAACATCGTGTTCGGGAGCGGCTCGATCACGGTGCCTTCCACCTCGATCGCGTCCTTCTTGGCCACAGGCTCCTCGGTGACGGTACGTTCAGGACGCGCACAGGCGGGTCGCCTGACACGCGAACGCAGAGATTATCAAACCTGGGCCTCCGCGGCAACCCTCGCCTCAGATCGTCGTGAGGATGACCGGGCCGTCCTCGGTGACGGCGATCGAATGCTCGAAGTGGGCGGCGAGCGTCCCGTCCCGGGTGGCGACCGTCCAGCCGTCCTTCTTCACGACGACGTCGTCGCCGCCGAGCGTCAGCATCGGCTCGATCGCGAGGCAGATCCCGGGCTGGAGGGTGAGGCCGCGGGTCGGGGCGCGGTAGTTCGGGACCTGCGGCTCCTCGTGCATCTGCGTGCCGATCCCGTGGCCGACGAAGTGGCGGACGATCCCGTACCCGCCGGCCGTCGCCACGTCCTCGATCGCCCCGCCGATCGCCTGGAGCGTCGCCCCGGGTACCGCCGCGCGGATCCCGGCGAGCATCGCCAGCTGGGTGGACTCGAGGAGCGCGGCCGCCGGCGGCGCGACCTCGCCGACGGCGAAGGTCCGGGCCGCGTCACCGTGCCAGCCGTCGACGATCGCGCCGGCGTCCACCGAGACGAGCTGACCGGCCTTCACCTCCCGGTCGCCCGGGATCCCGTGGACGACCTCGTCGTCGATCGAGACGCAGATGCTCGCGGGGAAGGCGGCGGGGCCCGAGCCGTACCGGCCGCCGCCGAGGTAGCCCTTGAAGGACGGGATCCCGCCGCCGCGCCGGATGTGGCGCTCCGCGAGGGCGTCGAGCTCGGCGGTGGAGACGCCGGGCCGGAGGTGCTCCTCGATGAGTGCGAGGACCTCGGCGACGAGCCGGCCCGCCCGGCGCATCCGCTCGATCTCCGCCTTCGACTTCCGGGTGACGCTCACGGACGGCGCCAGTAGGGGCGCGGCTCGAGGTGGTCGAGGAGGTCGGCGGTCACCGCGGCGATCGGGCGCCTGCCGTCCACCCGCCGGAGGACGCCGCGCGGCCGGTAGTAGTCGACGAGGTCGTGGAGCGGGGCGAGCTGCTTCTCGAGCCTCGCCTCGACGACCTCGCGCCGGTCGTCGTCGCGCTGGATGAGCGGCGAGCCGTCGAAGTCGCAGATCCCGGGCGTCCGCGGCGGGTAGGCGTGGTCGTGATACGTGTGCCCGTGCGCGGAGCAGAGCCAGCGGCCGGAGAGGCGCGAGAGGAGGTCGCTCTCGGGGACCTCGATGTAGAGCGCCGCCTCGACGCGCGCGCCACGGCGCTCGAGCGCGGCGTCGAGCGCCTCCGCCTGGGCGCGGTTGCGCGGGAAGCCGTCGAGGATCGCCCCGTTCGAGGCGTCGGGGGCCTCGAGCCGGTCGAGGAGCATCCGGACGGTCACGTCGTCGGGGACGAGCTCGCCCTGGTCGATGAAGACCTTCGCCTCGAGTCCGAGGGGCGTCCCGGCGCGGATCTGCGCCCGGAAGAGGTCCCCCGTCGCGATCCTGGGAAGACCGAGGTTCCGCGCCAGGATGTCGGCCTGCGTGCCCTTCCCGGCGCCTGGTGCCCCGAGGAGCACCAGGACCCTCACCTGATGAAGCCCTCGTAGTTCCGCATCATCAGCTGCGCCTCGATCTGCTTCAGGGTCTCGACGACGACGCTGACGACGATGAGGAGGCTCGTCCCTCCGAGCGTGATCCCGCCGAGAGCCGGGAGGATGGCGCTGACGAGGAACGGGAGCACCGCGACGAGCCCGAGGAAGAAGGCGCCGGCGATCGTGATCCGCTGGACGACCTTCGAGAGGTAGTCCTGCGTCGGCCGGCCGGGCCGGATCCCGGGGATGAAGCCGCCGTTCTTCCGGAGCTGCTCCGCCGTCTCGTCGGGCTTGAACGTGAAGGCCGTGTAGAAGTACGTGAAGCCGACGGTGAGGAGGAAGTAGAGGATCCCGTAGATCGTCGTGTTCGCGAAGAACGAGACGATCCCGGTCGCGACGTCGGCGACGACGTCGATCTGCGACGTCGTGAAGTACTGGGCGATCTGGCTCGGGAAGAGGAGGATGCTCACCGCGAAGATGATCGGGATGACGCCCGCCTGGTTGACGCGGAGCGGGAGGAAGGTGGACCCGCCCTGGTACATCCGGCGGCCGCGGACGCGGCTCGCGTACTGGATCGGGATCCGGCGCTGCCCCTCCTGGATGTAGATGATCACCATGATCGCGAGGACGCCGATCACGACGAGGACGATCGCGGAGAGGAAGTCCGGCGCCTCGAAGAAGCGGACGATCGCCCCGGGGATCTGGCTCACGATCCCGGCGAAGATGATGAAGCTGATCCCGTTCCCGATCCCCTTCTCGGTGATCAGCTCGCCGAGCCACATGAGGACGACCGACCCGGCGGTGAGCGTGATGATCTGCGTGAGGGTGTCGAAGCTCGAGATGTCGAACGTGCCGGTGAGCACGTTCTGCGAGTTGAGGAGCGCGAGGAACCCGTAGGCCTGGAGCATCGCGAGCGGCACCGAGAGGTACCGCGTGTACTGGTTGATCTTGTTCCGCCCGTACTCGCCCTCCCGGCTCAGCGCGGTGAGCGCCGGGATGACGCCGGTCATCAGCTGGATGATGATCGAGGCGTTGATGTACGGGTTCACGCCGAGCCCGATCACCGAGAAGTTCGAGAGCCCCCCGCCCGAGAAGAGGTCGAGGAGGCCGAAGAGCTGGTTCCCGGCGAAGAACTCGGCGAGCGCCGTCCGGTCGACCCCCGGCACCGGCACGTGCGCGAGGAACCGGAACGCGATCATGATCCCGAGGACGAAGAGGATCCGGCGCCGGATGTCCGGCGCCCGGAACGCGTTGAGGATCGACTCGAACACGGTCAGGCGTCCTTCGACTCGTCGGCCGGGGTCTCCGCCTCGGGCTCCGCGGCGGCCTCGGGCTGGACGACGGCCTCGGGCTCCGCGGCGGCCTCGGGCTCGACCGCGCTCTCGGCGACGGCCTCGGCGGCCGGGGTCTCGGGCTCGGGCTCCGCGACGGCCTCGGTCGCCGGCTCGGTCGCCGCCGCCGCCTTCGCGGCGGGCTTCGACTTCCTGGCAGGAGCCGCCTCGCCCGCAGCCGGCTCGATGCCGAGCGCAGCGAGCGGACCGGTCGGGATCTCGAGGACCTGGACCGAGCCGCCGGCCGCCTCGATCTTCGCGGTCGCGCTCTTGCTGAACGCGTCGGCGACGACGAAGAGCGGCGTCGAGACCTCGCCGGCCCCGAGGACCTTCAGCGGCCGGTCGAGCGTGCTCACCAGCCCGACCGCCCGGAGGATCTCCTGGTTGACGGTGATCGGCGCGGCCTTCGCCGCCTTGCCGGCCGGCGCGGCGACGTCGACCGCCTCGAAGGCGCCGAGCTCGACGAGCCGGGCGATCCGCCCGACGTTGACGACCTCGTACTCGACCTTGAAGCGGTTCTTGAAGCCGCGGAGCTTCGGGATCCGGATGTGGATCGGCGTCTGGCCGCCCTCGAACCACGGCGGGATCGAGCCGCCGGCCCGCGCCTTCTGGCCCTTCGTGCCGCGGCCGGCCGTCTTGCCCTGGCCGGCGGCGATGCCGCGGCCGACGCGCCGGCGCGGCCGCTTCGACCCCTCGGCGGGGCGGAGGTCGTGGAGCTTCATGCCTTCTCCCCGGTGCCGCGCGCCGGCACCTCCTCGACGCTGACGAGGAAGCGGACCTGGCGGACCATCCCGCGGGTCGCCTCGTTGTCGGCGACCTCGACGGTATGGCCGATCCGCTTCAGGCCGAGCGCCCTGACCGTCGCCCGGTTCCGGGCGATGTGCCCGACCGTGCTCTTCGTCTGGGTGACCCGGAGCTTACCGGCCATCGGACCCCTCCACCTGCTGGCCGGGGATGACGCTCCGGAGCGTGACGCCGCGGCGGGCGCCGAGCTCCTCGGCGGAGTGGAGACCCCGGAGCGCCTCGATCGTCGCCCGCGTGACGTTCACCGGGTTCGTCGACCCGAGCGTCTTCGCGAGGATGTCGCGGATCCCGGCCGACTCGACGACGGCGCGGACCGCGCCGCCGGCGACGACGCCGGTACCGCGCGAGGCGGGCTTGAGGAGGACCTTGGAGGCGGCGAACCGGACGTTCACCTCGTGGGGGATCGTCGTCCCGACCATCGGGACGCGGATCAGGTTCTTCTTCGCGTCCTCGACGCCCTTCCGGATCGCCTCGGGGACCTCGCCGGCCTTCCCGAGCCCGGCGCCGACGTGGCCCTGCCCGTCGCCGACGACGACGACCGCGCTGAACGAGAAGCGCCGGCCGCCCTTGACGACCTTCGCGACGCGGTTGATCTGGACCACCCGCTCGACGAGCGCCAGCTTGTTCGGATCGATCTTCGCCACGGTCTGCTCCTCGGCTAGAAGTCGAGGCCGGCTTCGCGGGCGGCGTCTGCGAGCGACTTGACCCGCCCGTGATACCGGAACCCGGCCCGATCGAAGACGACGCGCTCGACGCCCGCGGACTTCGCCCGCTCGGCGACGAGCCGACCGACGACCTTAGCTTCGTCGGTCTTCGTCCCCTTCCCCTTGCGCAGCTCCTTCTCGAGCGTCGAGGCGGCCGCGAGCGTCCGCCCGGTCGAGTCGTCGATCACCTGCGCGTAGATATGGTTGAGGCTGCGGAAGACCGCGAGGCGCGGGCGCGCGGCGGTCCCGGTCGTGTGGAGCCGGATCCGCTCATGCCGCTTCCGGCGCGCGGCGCTCCGGCTGGCGACCTCCGTCATCGCGTCCGTCCCTTCCCGTCAGTCATCACTTCTTGCCGCCGATCTTCCCGGCCTTGCCGGCCTTGCGGCGGATCGTCTCGGTCTCGTACCGGACGCCCTTGCCCTTGTAGGGCTCCGGCTTCCTGGTCGCGCGGACCTTCGCGGCGATCTGGCCGACGAGCTCCTTGTCGATCCCGACGATCGCGAGCTTCGTCGGGTTCTCCACCTCGAAGCTGATCCCGGCGGGCGGGTCGATCTCGATCGGGTGGCTGTAGCCGAGGTTGAGCTGGAGCTTCTTCCCCGAGAGCGCGGCGCGATAGCCGACGCCGGTGATCTCGAGTCCCTTCCGGAAGCCGGTCGTCACCCCCTCGACCATGTTCGCGACGAGGGTCCTCGTCAGGCCGTGGAGCTGCTTGTGGTGCTTCGCGTCGGTCGGGCGCTCGACGACGAGCCGCCCCTCCTCCTGGCGGACGACCATGTCGGGATGGAGCTCGCGGTGCAGCGAGCCCTTCGGCCCCGCGACCGTGACGGAACGACCCTCGAGCGTGACGGTGACGCCGCTCGGGACCGCGATGGGGCTTCGTCCGATCCGTGACATCGTCGGCCTACCAGACGTACGCGAGGACTTCGCCGCCGAGCTGGGCCTTCCGGGCCTGCGACCCGGTCATGATCCCCTGGCTCGTGCTGACGATGACGATCCCGAGCCCACCGAGGACGCGGGGGATGTCCGTCTTCCGGGCGTAGACGCGGAGCCCGGGCTTGCTGATCCGCTTCAGCCCGGAGACGACCGGCGCCTTGCCGTCGACGTACTTGAGCGTGAGGCGGATCGTCGCCACCGTCCCGTCGCGGTCGTCCGCGACGTCGGCGATGAAGCCCTCCTCCTTGAGGATCCGGGCGATCTCGCGCTTCGTCCGCGAGGCCGGGATGACGACCTCGGCGTGGCGGGCGCGCGACGCGTTCCGGATCCGGGTGAGCATGTCGGCGATCGGGTCGGAGATGTTCATCGGTCCCCTACCAGCTCGACTTCGTGACGCCGGGGAGCTCGCCGAGGAGCGCGCGCTCCCGGAAGCAGATGCGGCAGAGCGCGAACCGGCGGAGGTATCCGCGCGGGCGACCGCAGACGACGCACCGGTGGTACCCCTGCACCTTGTGCTTCGGCGGCCGTCCCGCCTTCGCGATCATCGACTTCTTGGCCATCGGTCTCCCTCCCCGCGCCTAGCCGGCGAAGGGCATGCCGAGGAGCTCGAGCAGACGCTTCGACTCCTCGTCGGTCTTCGCCGTCGTCACGATGCTGATCTCCAGCCCGCGGAGACGGTCCACCTTGTCGTAGTCGATCTCGGGGAACGCGAGCTGCTCGCGGAGCCCGAGCGAGTAGTTCCCCCGGCCGTCGAACGAGCGGCTCGGGATCCCGCGGAAGTCGCGGATCCGCGGGAGCGCGAGCGTCGTGAGGCGCTCGAGGAAGTCCCACATCCGCTCGCCGCGGAGCGTCACCTTGATGCCGATCGGGTTGCCGGTCCGGACCCGGAACTGGGCGATCGAGCGCTTCGCCCGGGTGACGACCGGCTTCTGGCCGGTGATCGCCGCGATGTCCGCGACGGCGGCGTCGACCGCCTTCGCGTTCGTCAGCGCCTCGCCGAGCCCGACGTTCACGACGATCTTCTCGAGGCCCGGGACCTGCATCGGGTTCCCGTAGCCGAACTGCTTGCTGAGCGCCGGGACCACCTCGGCCCGGTATCGCTCGCGGAGGCGGCTCATGCGGACACCTCGAGCGGCTCCGAGCAGCGGCGGCAGACGCGGACGCTCCGGCCGTCGCCGCCGGTGGCATGGGCGACGCGGGTCGGCTGGTCGCACCGCGGGCAGACGACCATCACCTTGCCGACCGGGACCGGCTGGGCGATGTCGAGGATCCCGCCCTGCTGGATCGTCGGGGTCCGGTCGTTCGCGTTCGCCGACTGGCGCGGCTTCGTGTGGCGCTTCGCGACGTTGACGCCGGTGACGACGACGTACGCGCCGCGCGCGGCCGTCCGGGGATCGGGCTTCACGCCCCAGCCGCGGAGCGCCGGTCGCGGGGACGTGAGGACCCGCTCGACGGTCCCGCGCTTCCCGGCGTCCTTCCCGCTGAGGACGACGACGGTGTCGCCCTTGCGGACCTCGGGCGAGCGGATCGCCCGGCTGACGGCGCCCTTCATCAGAGCACCTCCGGCGCGAGCGAGACGATCTTCATGTAGTTCTTGTCGCGGAGCTCGCGCGCCACCGGGCCGAAGATCCGGGTGCCGCGCGGGTTCCCCTGGTTGTTGATGAGGACGGCCGCGTTCTCGTCGAACCGGATGTAGCTCCCGTCCGGGCGCCCGTACTCCTTCGTCGTGCGGACGATCACCGCGCGGACGACGTCGCCCTTCTTCACGGCGGCGTTCGGGATCGCGCTCTTCACGCTCGCGATGATCACGTCGCCGACGGCCGCGGTCGTCTTCCGCGAGCGACCCATGACGCGGATCGCCTGGATCGTGCGGGCGCCGGTGTTGTCGGCCACCTTGAGCCGGCTCTGGACCTGGATCATGCCTCGGCCTCCGGGGCCGCCTCGGCCGTCTCGTGCGCCTTCGCCCGGCCCGGGTGCGCGTGGGCGTGGATCGCCTCGGAGGTCGCGGCCTCCTCGGCGACGATCTCGGTCTGGGCGAGCGCCTCACCGGTCCGCGAGAGGACCTCGACGAGGCGCCAGCGCTTCGTCGCCGAGAGGGGTCGCGACTCCTCGATGAGGACCGTGTCGCCGACCTTCGCCTCGTTGAGCTCGTCGTGCGCCTTGAACTTGGTGGTGAGCCGGATCACCCGCTTGTAGAGCGGATGGCGCGCGAGACGCTCGACGGAGACGACGATCGTCTTGTCCATCTTGTCGCTCACGACGCGGCCGACCTTCGTCTTCCGCTTGCCGGTGGTCACGGTGGTGGTGGCTCCTGTCATCGCGGGCCTCCGGTCACGCGGTCCGGTCGAGCTTGCGCTCGTTCCGGACGGTGAGGATCCGCGCGATCGTCCTGCGGGTCGTCGGGATGCTGCTGTAGTCCTTCAGCTGGCGGGTCGAGAGCTGGAAGCGCGCCTGCCAGAGCTCGTGCTTCGCGTCGACGAGCGCCTGCTCGAGCTCCGCGTCGGAGAGCGCCCGGACCTTATCGATGTCCATCGGACGCCTCCGTCGAGACCCCGTCGCGGACGACGACGCGCGTCGCGACCGGGAGCTTGTGGCTCGCGAGGCGCATCGCCTCGACCGCCTCCTCGTGCGCGATCCCGGACATCTCGAAGAGGATCCGGCCGGGCTTCACGACCGCGACCCAGTGGTCGGGCGCGCCCTTGCCGGAACCCATCCGGGTCTCCGCCGGCTTCTTCGTCGCCGGCTTGTCCGGGAAGATCCGGATCCAGATCTTGCCGCCGCGCTTGACGGAGCGGGTCATCGCCCGCCGCGCAGACTCGATCTGACGGCTCGTGATCCACGCCGGCTCGAGCGTCGCGAGGCCGAAGTCGCCGAACGCGACGGTGTGGCCACCCTTCGCCATGCCGGACATCCGGCCGCGCATCACCTTGCGGTGCTTGACGCGCTTGGGCATCAGCATCGCTACGCCCCTCCCCCGGTCGGCATGACCGACCCGGCGAGCGACGCGGCCGAGCGGTCGATGTTCCGCTCCGGCGCGATGTCGCCGCGGTAGATCCAGACCTTGACGCCGATCCGGCCGTACGTCGTGTGCGCGTGGACCTGGCCGTAGCTGATGTCCGCGCGGAGCGTCCCGAGCGGGATGCGACCCTCGCGGTCCCACTCGCGGCGCGCCATCTCCGACCCGCCGAGGCGGCCGGCGACCGCGATCCGGACGCCCTTCGCGCCGGCCTTCATCGTCCGCTGGATCGACTGCTTCATCGCCTTCTTGAACGCGATCCGGCGGCTCAGCTGCTGGGCGACGTTCGCGGCGACGAGGTACGCGTCGAGGTCGGGCTGGCGGATCTCCTTGATCTCGAGCTTCACCTTCCGGTTCGTCAGCCCGCCGATCTGGTTGCGGAGGATCTCGACGTTCGTCCCGCCCTTGCCGATGACGATCCCCGGCTTCGCCGTGTGGACGGTCACGGTCACGTGGTTGATGCCGCGCTCGATCTCCACCTGGCTGACGCTCGCGTTCGCGAGCCGCTTCGTGACGAGCTCGCGGATCCCGATGTCCTCCTTGAGGAGGCTCGTGTACTCCTTGTCGGCGTACCACTTCGCGGTCCAGGTGCGCGAGACACCGAGCCGGAAGCCGTACGGATGGACCTTGTGTCCCATGCTCAGGCCTCCCGGTCCGCGACGACGATCGTGATGTGGGTCATCGGCTTGTGGATCGGGAACGCCCGACCCTGCGCGCGCGGGCGGAACCGCTTGATCGTCGGCCCCTCGTTCGCGTGCGCCTCGAGGACGACGAGCTCGTCCGCCGCGAGGTTGTGGTTGTTCTCGGCGTTCGCGGTCGCGCTCTTCAGCACCGCGGCGACGTCGCGCGCGGCGTGCTGCGGCATGAAGCGGAGGAGCGCGGCCGCATCCTCGACCTTCCGGCCGCGGATCGCCTGGGTGACGAGCCGCGCCTTCCGGGTCGAGCCACGGAGGTACTTGGCGGTTGCGGAGACTCGCACGGGCCGGCTCCTACTTCAGCGCCGTGGAGCGCTCGGTGCTCTTGCCGTGCCCGCGATACGTGCGGGTCGGCGAGAACTCCCCGAGGCGGTGGCCGACCATGTTCTCGGTCACGAAGACCGGGACATGCTTCTTCCCGTTGTAGACGGCGATCGTGTGCCCGATGAAGTCCGGGAAGATCACCGACGCGCGAGACCAGGTCTTCACGACCTTCTTCTCGCTCTTCTTGTTCATCTCCTGGACGCGGCCGAGGAGCCGCGCCTCGACGAACGGTCCCTTCTTGACCGATCGCGACATCTGTCGACCTCCTCTCCGCTACGACTTGCGGTGCCGCGACCGCACGATCAGGCGGCCGGTGCGCTTGTTCCGCCGGGTCCGAAGGCCCATCGCGGGCTTGCCCCACGGGGTCTTCGGCGGCATGCCGGTGGGCGACTTGCCCTCACCGCCACCGTGCGGATGCTCCCGCGGGTTCATGACGACGCCGCGGACCTCGGGACGGCGGCCCATGTGGCGCGAGCGCCCGGCCTTGCCGAGGTTCTGGTTCTCGTGATCGAGGTTCGAGACCTGCCCGACGGTCGCCATGCAGCGGATCGGGACGCGGCGGACCTCGCCGGACGGGAGGCGGACCTGCGCGAGCTCACCCTCCTTCGCGAGGAGCTGGGCCGCGACGCCCGCGGAGCGGACGATCTGGCCGCCCTTCCCGGGGACGAGCTCGATGTTGTGGATCGTCGTGCCGAGCGGGATGTTCGCGATCGGGAGCGCGTTCCCGACCCGCGCCTCGGCGTCCGGACCGGCGACGACGACGTCGCCCACCTTCATCCCGTGCGGGAGGAGCATGTAGCGCTTCTCGCCGTCGCGGTAGTGGAGGAGGCCGATCCGCGCGGAGCGGTTCGGGTCGTACTCGATCGTCGCGAGCCGCGCCGGCACGCCGATCTTGTCGCGCTTGAAGTCGATCCGCCGGTAGTGCTGCTTCTCGCCGCCCCCGCGATGGCGGACGCTGAGCCGGCCGACGTTGTTCCGGCCCGAGCCGCGCTTCTGCGGCTCGAGGAGCGGCTTGTGCGGCTCCTTGGTGGTGATCTCCTCGAAGGTCGAGCGAGTCATCCCGCGGAGGCCCGGCGAGGTGGGTCGATAGCTGCGGAGCGGCATCGTCAGACCCCCTCGAAGAACGTGATCTTCTGGCCGGCGGCGAGCGTCACGACCGCCTTGCGCCAGGGTGAGGTATGGCCGACCGAGCGTCCGCGGCGGGTCCCGCGGCGCTTCTCCTTCGCCTTCGTCGTCATGACGTTCACGGCGACGACGGTCACCTTCTCGGTCGCGTAGAGCTCCTCGACGGCGCTCTTGATCTGGAGCTTGTTCGCGTCCGGATGGACCTCGAACGTGTACTTGCCGCGGCCGGCCTCGTCGATCGACTTCTCGCTGATGACGGGCCGGATGACGACCTCGGGGGCGGTGAGGCTCATGCGTAGACCTCCTCCATCCGCGCGATCGCCGGCCGCTCGATGACGACGAGATCGGCCTTGAGGAGGTCGACGACGTTGAGCGAGTCGGCGAGGATCACGTCCACCCCGGGGAGGTTGCGCGCCGAGACCTGGAGGATCTCGTCGGGCGCCGGGGCGACGACGAGGACCCGTCCCTTCGCGGAAAGCGCGTCGAGGATCCCGACGACGTCCTTGGTCCGGAAGCCCTCGAGCTTGAAGTCGTCGACGACGCGGACCGCGTCGCCGGCGAACTTCGCCGTGAGCGCCCCGCGGAGCGCGAGTCGCTTCATCCGTCGCGGGAGCCGCTGCTCGTACGAGCGCGGGTGCGGGCCGAAGACGACACCGCCGCCCTTGTAGTGCGGGGCCGTGCGGGAGCCCTGGCGGGCGCGGCCGGTCCCCTTCTGGCGGTACGGCTTGCGGCCACCGCCGCGGACCTCGCCGCGCGTCTTCGTGTCGTGCGTCCCGAGGTGCCGCCCCGCGAGCTGCGCCGTCACGACCTGGTGGAGGACGGCGGCGTTCACCGGCGCGGCGAAGAGCTCGTCGGGGAGCTCCACCGTGCCGACCGACGCGCCGGCGCGGTCGTAGAGCGTCGTCTGCGGCATCGTCAGACCTTCTTCACGAGGATGAGCGCGTTCCGCGCGCCCGGGAGCGGCCCCTTCACGAGGAGGAGGTTCCGCTCGGGGTCGCTCCGCACGACGCGGAGCTTCTTCGTCGTGACGCGCTCGTCGCCCATGTGGCCGGCCATCCGGAGCCCGCGGTAGACGCGGCCCGGGGTCGTCCCCGGCCCGATCGAGCCCGGCTCGCGGTGGTGATCCGACCCGTGGGTCTTCGGACCGCGCTTGAAGTGGTGGCGCTTGATGTGGCCCGCGAAGCCCTTCCCCTTCGAGACGCCCGTGACGTCGACGACGTCCCCGGCGCTGAAGAGCGAGACGTCGAGCGTCTGGCCCACCTCGAACGAGGCGAGGTCGTCGACCCGGAACTCCCGGATCGTCGCGACGGGCGGCAGCTCACCGAGCTGGCCGCGCTCCGGCTTCGAGAGCTTCTTCGAGGGCTCGATCCCGAGCTGGACGGCCGTGTAGCCGTCGCGCTCGACGGTCCGGAGGCGGGTCACCGTGTTCGGCTCGACGGCGAGCACGCTCACGGCGACCATCGTCCCGTCGTCCTCGAATACCTGGGTCATGCCGACCTTGCGGCCGATGAGTCCGATCCCCATCACATCTTGATCTCGATGTCGACACCCGCGGCGAGCGAGAGTCGCATCAGTGCGTCGACCGTCTTCGACGAGGGATCCAGGATGTCGACGAGCCGCTTGTGCGTGCGGATCTCGAACTGCTCCCGGCTGTCCTTGTCGATGAACGGCGACCGGAGGACGGTGAACTTCTCGATGCGCGTGGGCAGCGGGACGGGGCCGACGACGTCGGCACCCGTGCGCTGGGCCGTCTCGACGATCTGCGCCGCCGACAGGTCGAGCAGGCGGTGATCGTAGGCCTTGAGGCGGATCCGGATCCGCTGCTTCGCCATCGTGCTACTCGGTGATGTTGACGATCGCGCCGGCGCCGACGGTCCGGCCACCCTCGCGGATCGCGAAGCGCTGGCCGACCTCGAGGGCGATCGGGGTGATCAGCTCGACGGT
>JBJOLT010000030.1:0-15903 GCA_046045415.1 Chloroflexota bacterium
TGCCCCTTTACGGGGCGCTCGGCGCCGTGGCGACCGGCGCGATCGTGCCGCCGAGCATCGGCGCGCTCTGCCTGCTCGCGATCCCGGCGGGCGCGGGTCTCGCGATCGCGAACGCTGCCGCGGACGCGACGAGCGACGGGGAGGCGGGGACCCGGTCGATCGCGACCGCACTCGGTCCGGCCCGGGCGTGGGGGCTGGGTGCGGTCGCGGTCGGCGTGACCGCGGTCGCGGCCGTCGCGGTCCTCGCGGCGCCGCCCGCGGGCGGGACGCCCGGGCCGGCGCTCGGTGCGATCGGCATCGCCGTCGTCGTGGCCGGGCTCCTGCTCGGACGTCCGGGCTCGGCGAGGCGGACCGGCCTCGGCTGGGAGCTCCAGGCGGTGGGGCTCGGGATCGTCGCCGTCGCCTGGGTCGTCGCTCGCCCGCTCGGGTAGGGTCGTCGCTCGCCCGCTCGGGCAGGGGCGCGCGACCGGTCCGGGCGCGGCGGCCGGGGGGCGGCTCACCCGCTACACTCGTCCACCCATGAACGTCACCGCCACCCCCGCACCGAAGAGCTCGATCCTCCTCGAGGTCGAGGTTCCCGCCGACCGCGTCGGCCGGGCCGTCGACGAGGCGGTCCGCCGCCTCGCCCGCCGGACGAAGGTCCCCGGCTTCCGGCCAGGGAAGGCGCCCCGCCCGGTCCTCGAGCGGGTGATCGGCCCGTCCGCGGTCATGGACGAGGCGATCGAGCACCTCGTGGAGACCGCCTATCGGGAGGCGCTCATCGAGAAGTCGATCCTCCCGCTCGCGAGCCCGGAGGTCGAGGTCGTCCAGGCGGAGGAGGGGAAGCCGCTCGTCTTCAAGGCGACCGTCCCGGTCCGCCCCGACGTGACGCTCGGCGACTACCGCGGCTTCAACTTCGCGCCGGAGATCATGGCGGTCGACGACGCGAAGGTCGCCGAGGTCCTCGGCGAGCTCCAGGACCAGAACGCGACGCTCGTCGCGGTGGAGGACCGGGGCGCGAAGGAGGGCGACTACGCGGTGATCTCGTTCGTCGGCACCCGCGACGGCGTGCCGTTCGACGGTGGGACCGCGGAGCGCTTCCCGCTCATCATCGGCCAGGAGCGCCTCATCCCGGGGTTCGAGGCGCACCTCGTCGGGCTCTCCGTGGGCGGGTCCACGGAGTTCGACATCGACTTCCCCGCCGACTACGGGGAGCCGTCGCTCGCCGGGCGGACCGCCCACTTCGCGGTGGAGCTCCGCGAGCTCCGCGAGAAGGTGCCGCCGACGCTCGACGACGAGTTCGCCCGCTCGATGGGCTCCTACGCCGACCTCGACGCGCTCCGCGCCGAGATCCGGTCGCGGCTCGAGCGGAACGCGCTCGACCGGGCCCGCCACGAGTTCAGCGAGCGGATCATCGACTACGCGGTCGCGAACGCGACGCTCGAGCTCCCCGACGTCCTCGTCGACCAGGAGGTCGAGGTGATGCACGACGAGTTCCGCGGCTCGCTCGCGCGCCAGGGGATCACCGAGGAGGCGTACCTCAAGGTCGTCGAGAAGACGGAGGCCGACCTCCACGCCGACTTCCGCCCGCAGGCGGAGAAGCGGGTGAAGGTGCTGCTCGTCCTCACCCGGGTCGCCGACAAGGAGGGCGTGGCGATCCCCGACGCGCAGGTCGAGGCCGAGGTCGCGCGGGCTCGCGAGCGCTACGGCGCCGACTCGAGGCTCGCGAAGTACATCGCGTCGGATCGCGGCCGGAGCTTCGTCCGGAGCACGCTCCGCCGGTCGGCGGTCGTCGAGAAGCTCGTCGACGACTGGCTCGCCGCCCATCCGGAGCATCCGCCGATCCCGCATTCCGAGGACGACGCGCCGGGGGTCGCGGGGGCGGAGGCGGCGGCGGCCGTCGGCGTCACCGACCCGGGCGGTATCCTGACCGAGGAGGAGGCGGGCCGGTGAGCGCCCCGTCGCCCGAGTCAGGGAGACCGAAGATGCTCGTGCCGATGGTCATCGAGACCTCGAGCCGTGGTGAGCGCGCCTACGACATCTACTCGCGACTCCTCCGCGAGCGGATCATCTTCCTCGGCGACGCGATCGAGGACCACGTCGCGAACCTCGTGATCGCGCAGCTCCTCTTCCTCGAGTCCGAGGACCCGGAGAAGGACATCAGCCTCTACATCAACTCGCCCGGCGGCGTCGTGACGGCGGGGCTCGCGATCTACGACACGATGCAGTACGTCCGGGCGCCCGTCAGCACGATCTGCATCGGGATGGCCGCGTCGATGGCGGCGGTCCTCCTCTCCGCGGGCGCCAAGGGGAAGCGGTACGCGCTCCCGAACAGCCGGATCATGATCCACCAGGGGTCCGGCGGCTTCCGCGGGAACGCGCCCGACGCGTTCATCCAGATGAAGGAGTGGGAGCACCTCGTCCGGGTGAACCACGAGATCCTCGCGCGCCACACCGGCCAGCCGCTGGACAAGGTCGTGAAGGACACGGACCGCGACTACTTCATGTCGCCCGAGCAGGCGAAGGACTACGGGCTGATCGACAACGTCTACTCGGTCCCGGGCGCCTCGCTCATCTCGGCGGCGCAGGAGGCGAGCCGCGGCGGCCGCGGTTCGGGCGGTTCGGCCGGTTCGGGCGGCTCCGGCAGCTCCGGCGGCGATGGCGGGCCGACGGCCGGCTCGAGCGGCGGCGCGACCTCCCGGTGACCACCTCCTCGAAGGGGCCCAAGGTCCCGTACCGCTGCAGCTTCTGCGGGAAGAGCCAGGAACAGGTCCGCAAGCTGATCGCCGGGCAGGGCGTCTACATCTGCGACGAGTGCATCAACCTCTGCCAGGAGATCATCGAGGAGGAACTCCTCGAGGCGCCGCGCGCGAAGGCGGCGGTCGCGAAGCTCCCGAACCCCCGCCAGATCACCGCCGCGCTCGACCAGTACGTCGTCAGCCAGGACCGCGCGAAGAAGGTCCTCTCGGTCGCCGTCTACAACCACTACAAGCGGGTGAACGCCGGCCACGCGGTCGACGAGGTGGAGCTCCAGAAGTCGAACGTCCTCCTCGTCGGCCCGACCGGGTCGGGGAAGACGCTCCTCGCCCAGACGCTCGCCCGGGTCCTCGACGTCCCGTTCTGCATCGCCGACGCGACCTCGCTCACCGAGGCCGGCTACGTCGGCGAGGACGTCGAGAACATCCTCCTCCGGCTCATCCAGGCCGCGGACTTCGACGTCGCCCGCGCGCAGCGCGGGATCATCTACATCGACGAGATCGACAAGATCGCCCGCAAGGCGGACAACCCGTCGATCACCCGCGACGTCTCCGGCGAGGGGGTCCAGCAGGCGCTCCTCAAGATCCTCGAGGGGACCGTCGCGAACGTCCCGCCCCAGGGCGGGCGGAAGCACCCGCACCAGGACTTCATCCAGATCGACACGACGAACGTCCTCTTCATCTGCGGCGGCGCGTTCGACGGCCTCGAGAAGATCGTCGAGGAGCGGGTCGGGCGGCGGGGGATCGGCTTCGGGTCCGAGGCGCAGGTCTCGCGCGACGAGCGGATGCGGATCCTCGACCGGCTCATGCCGGAGGACCTGCTCAAGTTCGGGCTGATCCCCGAGTTCGTCGGGCGGCTCCCGGTCGTCGTCACGCTGGCGTCGCTCACCGCGGACGAGCTCGTCCGGATCCTCGTCGAGCCGAGGAACGCCGTCGCGCGCCAGTTCGAGAAGTTCCTCTCGCTCGACAAGGTGGAGCTCGTGTTCACGCCGGGTGCGCTCCGGGCCGCCGCGGAGGTGGCGCTCGAGCGGAAGACCGGCGCCCGCGCGCTCCGCTCGATCGTCGAGGAGTCGCTCCTCGAGGTGATGTACGAGATCCCGGAGCGGACCGACGTCCGCAAGTGCATCGTCACCGAGGAGACGATCCGCGAGGGCCGCGCGCCGCTCCTCCTGACGAAGAGCGAGGTGGAGCGGGGCGTCGACGAGACGAACTACGCCGCCTGGCTCGCGGAGCAGGCCGAGTCGGCATAGCCCGGGCGGCCGGCGCCCTTTGCTACGATCGCGCCCCGTGACGGACCGACCGACGCCCGACCTGCTCGCGAAGACCTGGCAGCCCGCCGAGGTCGAGGGCGAGATCTACGAGCGGTGGCTCGCGGCGGACGTCTTCGCCCCGGACGGCGCCGGATCCCGGGCCGACGACGCGAAGCCGCCGTTCGTCGTCATCCAGCCGCCGCCGAACGTCACCGGGAGCCTCCACCTCGGGCACGCGCAGCGCTCGGCGGTGGAGGACCTCATGGTCCGCCATGCGCGGATGACCGGCCGCCCCACGCTCTGGCTCCCGGGCCTCGACCACGCGTCGATCGCGGCCCAGTTCGTCCTCGACCGGATCATCGCCGCGGAGGGGGAGAGCCGCCAGAGCCTCGGCCGGGATCGCTACCTCGAGCGGATGTGGCGCTTCGTCGAGGAGACGCGGACCAGGATGCTCGACCAGCAGCGCCGCGTAGGCGCGAGCCTCGACTGGGGCCGGCTCCGCTTCACGATGGACGAGGGCTCCGCGGCCGCCGTCCGGGAGAGCTTCGCCCGGCTCCACGCGGAGGGGCTCGCGTACCGGACCGAGGCGCTCGTCAACTGGTGCCCCGGCTGCCGGACGAGCGTCTCCGATCTCGAGGTCGTCCCGACGCCGGAGACCGGGTCGCTCTGGCACGTCCGCTACCGGCTCCTCGACGCCGACGGACGGCCGAGCGCGACGGAGTCGATCGTCGTCGCGACGACCCGCCCCGAGACGATCCTCGGCGACACGGCGGTCGCGGTCCACCCCGAGGATCCGCGGTACGCGGCGATCGTCGGGCGGCGGGTCCTCATCCCGTTCGTCGACCGGCCGGTCCCCGTCATCGCGGACCCGGTCGTCGACCGCGACTTCGGGACCGGCGCGGTGAAGATCACCCCGGCGCACGACCACGACGACCATGCGACCGGCGCCCGTCACGGGCTCGCCTCGATCGACATCCTCGAGGACGACGGCCGGCTGAGCGCGAACGGCGGCCCCTTCGCCGGGCTCGACCGGGCCGAGGCGCGCCGCGAGGTCGTCGGACGGCTGGAGCTCGCCGGCGATCTCGTCGCGACGAAGCCGCACGAGATGGTGATCGGGCGCTGCCAGCGCTCGAACGACGTGATCGAGCCGCGCCTGAAGACGCAGTGGTTCATCCGGACGAAGCCGCTCGCCGAGGCGGCGCTCGCCGCGACCCGCTCCGGCAGGACCCGGATCCTCCCGCCCCGGTTCGAGAAGGTGTGGGAGCACTGGCTGACGGAGATCCGCGACTGGAACGTCAGCCGCCAGCTCTGGTGGGGCCACCGGATCCCCGCGTGGTACTGCCCGGACGGCCACGTCACGGTCGTCGCCGCGGCCGCGGGTCCGTCCGCCTGCGCCGAGCCCGGGTGCGGCCGACCCGCTGCGCAGCTGACCCAGGAGACCGACATCTTCGACACCTGGTACAGCTCGGGCCTCTGGCCGTTCTCCACGCTCGGCTGGCCGGAGCGGACGTCGGACCTCACCCGGTTCTACCCGGGCACCGTCATGGAGACCGGGCACGACATCCTCTTCTTCTGGGTCGCCCGGATGATGATGCTCGGCATCCACCTCCTCGGCGACGCCCCGTTCGGGGTCGTCTACCTCTCCGGGCTCGTCCGCGACCCGCTCGGGCAGAAGATGTCGAAGACGAAGGGGAACGTCGTCGACCCGCTCGAGACGATCGCGGAGTTCGGGGCGGACGCGCTGAGGTTCACGCTCATCCACGGGACCTCGCCGGGGAACGACCTCAAGCTCGGTCGCGAGAAGCTCGAGAACGGCAGGAACTTCGCGAACAAGCTCTGGAACGCCGCACGGTTCGTCCTCGGGGCCCGCCCCGCGACGATCGCCGCCGACGCGCCGCGTCGCGCCCCCGACCCCGCCCGCCTCGGGCCGGCGGAGCGCTGGATCCGCTCCCGGACCGCCGCGACGGTCGCCGCCGTGGACCGCGCCGTCGCCGACTTCCAATACGGCGAGATGACCCGGCTCCTCTACGAGGCCGTCTGGAACGACTACTGCGACTGGTACCTGGAGCTCGCGAAGGTCCGGCTCTCCGGCGACGGGGTCGCCGACGCCGATCGCGAGGCGACCTGGTGGACGCTCGTCGAGGTGCTCGACACCTATCTCCGGCTCCTCCACCCGGTCATGCCCTTCATCACCGAGCGGATCTGGGGCGTCATCCCGCACGCGGAGGACGACGCGCCGCTCCTCGTCGTGGCCGACTGGCCGCGGGCGGGGGAGCGGGACCGGGCGGCCGAGGAGGGGCTCGCGGCGCTCATCGGGCTCGTGACGGGGATCCGGTACGCGCGCGCCGAGGCGCGGATCGACCCCGGGGCGTGGACGCCGGCCGGCGTCGCGCTGCCGGACGCCCTCGCGCCGACGTTCGAGGCGCTCCGGCCGGCGATCGAGCGGCTCGCGCGGATCCGGCCGGTCGTCGTCCACGGGACGCGCGAGGCGCTCCATGCCGCCGCGCCGTCCGGGTCGCTCTCGGTGATCGCGGGCGAGCTCGAGGCGTCCGTCGCACCTCCCGGATCCGGCGCCGCCGGGGCGGGCGGGGACGCGGCCGCCGCCGGTGCGTCGGCCGCCGCCGAGCGGACGCGGCTGGAGAAGGAGCTCGCCGAGGCGGAGCGGCTCCTCGCCGCCGCCCGCGCCCGGCTCGCGGACCCGGCGTTCACCTCCAAGGCGCCGCCGCAGATCGTCGACGGTGCGCGGACTCGCGAGGCCGAACTCGCCGGGCAGGTGGAGCGGCTCAGGGCGCGGCTCGGCGCGGGCGGCTGAGCGCCCCCGCCCGCGCTACCATCCGACCCCCGAGGAGGTCCGCGTGCCGATCTACGACTACCAGTGCGACGGGTGCGGTCACCGCGTCGAGGTCTTCCATGGCGTGAACGAGGGCGGCCCGGCGACCTGCGACGCCTGCGAGCGCCACGGGACGATGCGGAAGCGGTTCGCGCCGCCGTCGATCGTCTTCAAGGGGAGCGGCTGGGCGAAGAAGGATCGCGGTTCCGGTTCGTCGACGAAGGCGGCGCGCGCGTCCGGGTCGGGCGGCGGGGAGGGCGCCGCGGGCGGCACGGGCGGCGACGCCGGCACCGCGGCCACCGGGTCGGGCGGCGGCTCGTCCGACGGCTCCGGCGGCGGGTCGGGCGGCGGCTCGTCCGACGGCTCCGGTCCGTCCGGCGGCTCCGCCTCGTCCGACGCCGCCGGGTGAGCGGCGCGACGGGACCGAAGCGGCCGCTCGTCGAGCGGCTCGGGATGGCGGCGATCGCCCTCGTCCTCGCGGCGATGTTCGGGGCCGTGGCGGTCGCGGCGTACAGCGGCGGCGAGCTCTTCCTCGCCGGGATGGGCGCGATCGGCGCGCTCATGACGCTCTGGGTGGGCGGCCTGACGCTCGTCCGGGGCTGACCCCCGCGACGGGAGCCGCCGCCCCGCCTGCCGCCCCCACTCGGTGCCCCGCCCGTCCAACGGGCCTCTCCCCGGACTCGGCGTATCATCGGGCTCCTCGCCAGCCCCAGGCCGCCGTCATTCGGGGACCCACGTGTCGAAGATCAAGGAATCCGGCGACCGGGTCGTCGCCAACGTCGAGCGCGTCATCGTCGGCAAGCGCGACGAGGTGCGGCTCGCCCTCGTCGCCCTCCTCTGCCGGGGCCACCTCCTCATCGAGGACGTCCCGGGGACCGGGAAGACCGTCCTCGCGAAGTCCCTCGCCCGGAGCCTCGGCTGCTCGTTCCGGCGGATCCAGTTCACGCCGGACCTCCTCCCGAGCGACGTCACGGGCCTCTCCGTCTACAACCAGCGGACGCAGGAGTTCGAGTTCCGGCCGGGCCCGATCCTCGCCCAGGTCGTCCTCGCCGACGAGATCAACCGGGCGACCCCGAAGACCCAGTCGGCGCTCCTCGAGTGCATGGAGGAGCACCAGGCGACGATCGACGGCGTCACCCACCGGATGACCGACCCGTTCCTCGTCATCGCGACGCAGAACCCGATCGAGTACGAGGGGACCTTCGCGCTCCCGGAGGCGCAGCTCGACCGCTTCATGCTCCGGATGCGGCTCGGCTACCCGACCGCCGCGCAGGAGCTCGAGATCCTCGAGGAGCAGCGGGTCGCCCACCCGATCGACGACCTCGAGGTCGTCTGTCCCGCCGAGGAGCTCCGGGAGATGCAGGCCGCGGTCCGCGAGGTCCACGTCGACCGCGCGGTCGGCGACTACATCGTCCGGCTCGTGAACGGGACCCGCTCCCACCCCGACGTCTATCTCGGGGCCTCGCCCCGCGGCTCGCTCGCGCTCTACCGGGCCGGACAGGCGCTCGCGGCGCTCCTCGGGCGCGACTACGTCATCCCCGACGACATCAAGGCGCTCGCCGAGCCCGCCCTCGCCCACCGGGTGATCGTCAAGGCCGCCGCCTCGATCCACGACGTCGGCGCGGCACAGATCGTCCGCGAGCTCCTCGAGCGGACCCCCGTCGACGCCGCGGCCGGCCGGCCGCCGTCCGCGGGCCCGGTCCGCGCGGTCGGGGTCGCGGGCGCCGGGACGGGCG
Source organism: Chloroflexota bacterium (assembly GCA_046045415.1). Taxonomy (GTDB): domain Bacteria; phylum Chloroflexota; class Limnocylindria; order Limnocylindrales; family CSP1-4; genus DASVZT01. The sequence continues at coordinate 8,552 of JBJOLT010000030.1, forward strand.
CCTAGCCCGCCGGGCGGCGGTGCAGTCGACCTTCCGCCGGATCGAGGCGACCGTCGCGGCGGTCGTCCTCGTCGTCGCGGCCTTCTCGACCGGGCTCCCGTACCTCTTCTACCTCCTCTACCTCGGCCTTCTCGTCGCCGGCGGCAGCTACGTCGTCACCCGCCTCGGCCTCGCCGACCTCGAGGCGGGCTATGCCGTGAACCGGCTCGCCGGCCACGTCGGCGACGAGCTTCGCGTCACGTACACCGTCCGGAACGTCGGGCGGCTCCCGAAGCCGTGGCTCGAGCTCTACAACCCGACCGACCTCCCGAGCGGGATCCCCGGGCGCGCGATCGCCGTCGGCGGCCGGCGCGAGCGCTCGTGGGCCGTCCGCGTGCCGCTCACCGAGCGGGGGACGTTCGACATCGACCCGCTCGTCGTCCGGACGGCCGACCCGTTCGGGCTCTTCGAGTCGACCGCCTCGGTGGGGCGCGGCGTCGCCCTCACCGTCTACCCGCGGATCGACCCGATCCCGCACTGGCGCCTCCCGGCCGCGAACCTCGAGGGGACGCACGCGCACCCGGAGCGGACGCTCCAGACGACGCCGCTCGCGACGGCCGTGCGGCCGTGGGCGCCCGGGGACTCGTTCAACCGGATCCACTGGCGCTCCACGGCCCGCCGGGGCGAGCTCCTGGTGAAGGAGTTCGAGCTGGAGCGCACGGCCGACGTCTGGATCGCGCTCGACCTCGACGAGGCAGTCCAGGCGGGTCGCGACGACCGCTCGACCGTCGAGGTGGGGATCCGGGTCGTCGCCGCGATCGCCCACGAGGCGCTCGAGGAGAACCGGGCGGTCGGGATGAGCCTGAACGTCCGCGGCGGCGCGGGCGGGGCGATGCGCGGGGGACGGCCCCGTCACGCGAGCCTCCTCCCGGCCGACCGGGGCGGCCGCCAGCGCTCCAAGGTGATGCAGCTCCTCGCGGCGGCCGACGGCGACGGCGACGCTCCGTTCGCCGAGACGCTCATCGCGACGGTGCCGCGCCTCCGCCAGGGGATGACGCTCGTCGCCGTCACCCCCTCGTTCGACCGGACGTGGGTCCGGCCGCTCGCGCTCCTCCGGAGCCGGGGCGTCGCGACCGTCGTCGTCCTCCTCGACCAGCTCTCGTTCCTCGAGGACGCCGCCGCCCGGTCCGAGCCCCGGATCGAGGTCCCCGCGGGGGAGGGCGAGGCGCTGGCCGACGCGCAGCGGATGCTCCGCCACGAGCTCGCGGAGCACGGGATCCGCGTCCACCGGGTGGGTCCGGGCGATCCGCTCGCCGAGGCGCTCGCCCGATGATCGCGCTCGTCGAGACGCTCCTCGCCGCCCTCCTCGTCATCGCGGCCGCGTGGTCGGTCGAGGAGGCGCGCTGGATCCTCGGGGACCCCTCGCTCACCGGCTTCCTCGCGCCGGTCGGTGTCGCGGGGGTCGTCGTCGGCGCGCTCGGCGGGGCGCTCCGTCGAGGCCGCCTCGTCGTCTATCCCGTCGGGGCGATCGTCGGCGCGCTGCTCGTCCCGGTCGTCGTCGGGTCGATCATCGTCCCGGGCGCGTCGCCGCCCGACGCGTTCCGGGCGACCTCCACCGCGACGCTCGAGGCGTATCTGGACCTCGCGTGGCGCGGGATGCTCCTCACGCCGCAGGTCGGCCACTACATGCTCACCCTCGGTCTCGCGATCTGGGGGACCGGGCTCTTCGCGGGCTTCGCGGTCGTCGGGCGCGGCCGGCCGATCGACGCGATCGTGGCCGCCGGGATCGTCCTCCTGACGAACATGTCGCTCACGACGCTCGACCAGCTCGAGCTGCTCGTCCTCTTCAGCGTCGCCGCACTCCTCCTCCTCGTCCGGATGCACGCGGACGACGAGGTCTCGACGTGGATCCGCCGGCGGATGGGGGAGACCGACGGCGTCACGTCGCTCTACCTCCGCGGCGGCGTCGCGTTCGCGGCTGCGGCGGTCGCCGGCTCGCTCCTCCTCACGTCGGTCGCGACCTCCGCGCCGCTCGCCTCGGCGTGGATCGACGCGGGCCAGCGGCTCACCGAGGCGGGCGAGGCGCTCGACCTCGAGCGGTTCCTCCCGCGGGGCGGGGCGGGGAGCCGCTTCAGCGGCCTCGCCTTCGGGACGACGGCGACGATCACCGGCCAGTGGACGACCGACGCGACCGAGGCGCTCCGGATCGAGCTCGACGATCCCTCGCGGACGCCCCGGTACTGGCGCGCCGTCGCGTACGACCGCTACGAGCTCGGCGGCTGGACCGTGACCCCGGACGCCTCCGCGAGCTACGAGCCGGGGGAGCGGCTCGTCGACGCGAGCGCGGACGCATACGCGGAGCCCGGCGCGATGACCCCGCTCCGCTACACCGTGGAGCCGGCCCGCTACCGTGGCCGCCAGGTCTTCCTCGCCGGGATCCCCGCGAGCGTCACGGCAGGGACCCGGGCGACGCTCGTCGGCGACGGCTACCTCGCGACGCTCGAGCGCGACGGGGACCCGGCCGCCTCCTACGAGGTCGAGGTCCTCATCCGAGCGACCGGCGATGCGACGGGCGGGGTGACCGAGCGCCGGCTCCGTGCCGCCGGGAGCGACTACCCGGCGGGGATCGCCGAGACGTACCTCGCGCTGCCGGACGGCGCGCTCGGCGAGAACGCGACGGCGCTCCTCGACGCGATCCGCGCGCGGTCGCCGGGCGAGACGCCGTACGACCTCGCGAAGACCGCGGCGCAGTACCTGCGCTCGGAGCTCTTCACCTACGACACGAACGTCGTCGACCGACCCTGCTCGTCGCGGAGCGTCGCCGAGTGCTTCGCGACGACTCGCGCGGGCTACTGCCAGCACTACGCGACGACGATGGCGGTCCTCCTCCGGGCCGCCGGGGTCCCGGCCCGGTTCGTCGAGGGGTTCCTCCCCGGACGGCGCGATCCGTACGGCGTGGAGACGATCCCGTCCTCGAACGCGCACGCCTGGGTCGAGGTCTTCTTCCCGGGCTACGGCTGGGTGTCGTTCGACCCGACCGGCGGCGGCGTCGCGCGGCTCCCCGCGATCCCGGCCGGGAGCGCGGACGAGACGCCCGCGCCCGACGACACGGCCGGGACCGCCGCGTCCCCGACGCCCCGCCCGACCGGCCGCGACGCGGAACCCGAGGAGTCGACCGCGGGGAGCGGCACCGTCCGCGGCGTCGACCCGCGCGGCCCGCTCGCACTCGTCGCGCTCCTCCTCGCGCTCCTCGTCGGCGGCGCCGCGGTCGCGGCCTACCGGCGGGTCCCGTCCGGCGGGTCGTCGCCGGAGCTCGTCTTCGCGCGTGTCAGCGCGATCGCGGCCCGCTTCGGCTTCGCGCGGCGGCCGAGCGAGACGATCTACGAGTACGCGGGCTCGCTCGGGGACGCGCTCCCGGCCGCCCGCCCGGAGCTCCAGGCGGTCGCCCACGCGACCGTGGAGTCGGTCTACGGCCGGCGCCGCCTCGACGGCGAACGCCTCGCGCGGCTCGCCGCGGCGGAGGAGCGGCTCAGGGTCGCGCTCCTCCGGCTCCTGCTCCGCCGGGGTCGCTGAGCGACGGCACCCCGCCGACGGCGGTAAGCGGCGTCAGGTGCTCCGTCAGGTTGTGCGCGCGGAGGACCGGCATCCCGCCCCGGATCTCCACGACCGAGATGCCGCAGAGCCCGAACGGCCACGCCCAGAACCGCTCGAGCGGCATCCCGAAGAGCGTGCACATCAGCGTCTTGAAGAGCCCGTCGTGGCCGACGATCAGCGTCCACGGCGTGTCCGGCGCGGGCGGCGGCGGGTACCCGGCGGTCCCGTGGCTCCCGCCCGTCGGGGGCGGCGCCCCGGCGAGCCCGGCGAAGACCGCCTCGAGCCCCGCACGGCCGCGGGCGGCGAGGTCGGCGACCCGTTCGCCTCCCGGCGCGTTCACCTCGGCAGGTCGCGCCCGCCAGCCGGCGAGCTCGTCCGGGTAGCGCGCCGCGATCTCGTCGCGGCGCATCCCCTCCCAGACCCCCTGACCGAGCTCGCGGAAGCCCGGCTCCGGCCGGAGCGGCGGCGGCGCACCGTGGCGCATGGCGAGCGCCGCGGCGGCGAGCCGCGCGCCGACGGTCGCCCGGCTCAGCGGCGAGTGGACGATCTCGAGGGGCGGGCCGGCGGGGATCGGCAGGAGCGGCGGGCGCGACGGATCGGCGATCCGCTCCGCGGCGAGCCCGGCCTGCCGCTCGCCGAGCGGGGAGAGCGGGTTGTCCGAGCCGCCCTGGAAGCGTCCCTCCGCGATCGCCGCGGTCTCGCCGTGCCGGAGGAGGACGAGCGAGGCGTCGAGGCCGGGCGGGATCATCGCGGGCGACCGGATGGCGTCGTCGCCGTCCCGCTCACCGCTCCCCGCCGAGCCGGATCGCCCAGACGTCGACGATCCCGTCGAGCCCGCGGATCGCCGCGGCCACGCCGTCCGGGACCTCGTCGTCGAGCGCGAGGAGCATCAACGCGTCCTCGCGCGGCGCCGATCGCGCGAGCGACATCGCGCTGATGTTCACGTCGGCCTCGGCGAGGAGCATCCCGACGCGGCCGATCATCCCGGGGCGGTCGTGGTGCCTCGTCATGAGCATCGTCGTGCCGGGCGCCATGTCGAGGGCGTGATCGTCGAGCCGGGTGAGCCGCGGCTCGCCCCCCGCGACGGTGCCGCCGACGGCGACGCGCGACCCCTTCACCTCCGCCGAGAGCGTGACCGACGCGGCGAGCGTCCCGGCGACCGGGGTCTTGCGCTCGACGACCGCGATCCCGCGCGACGTGGCGAGATGGGCGGCGTTCACGAGGTTCACCCGCTCGGTCGTCACCGTCTCGAGCAGCCCGCGGAGCGCAGCGGCCGCGAGCGGCCCGACGTCGTAGGCCGCGAGCTCCCCGGCGACCTCGATCGTCAGCGTCCGGATGCCGCTCCGTGCGTACTGGGCGAGGAAGCGACCGAGGAGCTCGGTGAGCGGGAGGTACGGCGCGAGGGCGCGCGCCGTCTCGGGCGCGAGGAGCGGCGCGTTGACCGCGTAGCGGGCGGGTCGGCCGGCGAGCACCTCGAGCATCTGCTCCGCGGCCTCCTCGGCGACCGCGACCTGCGCTTCCGCCGTCGAGGCGCCGAGGTGCGGCGTCAGGAGGGTCCGGGGGGCGGCGAGGATCGGGGCGTCCGCGGCCGGCGGCTCGGGGTCGAAGACGTCGAACGCGGCGCCGCCGAGCTTCCCGTCGACGAGCGCCGCGGCGACCGCAGCCTCGTCCACGACGCCGCCGCGGGCGACGTTCAGGAGGAGCGCGGTCGGCTTCATCCGCCGGAGCTCCTTCGCGCCGACCATCCCCTTCGTCTCCCGGGTCGACGGCACGTGCACGGTGACGACGTCGGCCCGCTCGAGGAGGACGGGGAGCTCGACGAGCTCGATCCCGAGGCGAGCTGCGCCCTCGGCCGTCACGTACGGATCCGCGCCGAGGACGGCCATCTCCATCGCCCGGGCGCGCACGGCGACCGCCTGGCCGATCTTCCCGAGCCCGATCACCCCCATCGTCTTGCCGCGGAGCTCCATCCCGACGAGCGACCCGCGCGCCTTCCAGTCGCCCCGCCGCATCGCGGCATCGCCCTCGGCGATCCGACGGGCGAGCCCGAAGCAGAGCGCGAGCGTGTGCTCGGCCGCGGCGATCGTGTTGCCGGTCGGCGCGTTCACCACCGTGATCCCGGCCCGGGTCGCGGCCTCGAGGTCCACGTTGTCGACGCCGACCCCGGCCCGGCCGATGACGAGGAGGCGGGTCCCTGCCGCGATCAGCTCGGCGTCCGCCTTCACCTGGCTCCGGACCATGAGGGCGTCGAACTCGGGGAGCGCGGCGAGGAGCTCTGCGCGGGGGACGCCGACGAGCTCGACGACCTCGTGGTGGGCGCGGAGGAGCTGGAGTCCCTCGGGGGCGAGCTGCTCGGCGACGAGGATCCTCACGGACGGTGCCTCCGCAGGTGGCGATGTCGGACGCGACCGACGCCGGTCGGCGGTCGGACGCCGCAGGCGGACTCCGCCCGGGGCTCGATTATCGGTCGGCGCGGCGATCCCGTCGCGCCACTCGGGCGCGCGACTTCGCCCACCTCGCGCGGTCGGTCCCCGGCGATGACGGCGGTCACCGGCCGCCCCGGGGTCCGATGTGCGGTCCGGTTGTCTGCGGTGTAGGAAAACGCCCAAGTGGTGTGGCGCCGCACCACATGGGCACTTCCGCTATTCCCACATCGGACCTCCGCGGGTAGCGTCCGGACCAAGACGCGGGCCCTGCCGAACGGGGTGCCGCGGGAGCAGGGACCCTTCAGGAGGGATTCGAAGGCATGTTTCGCGCATCACGTCTGATCGCCGCGCTCACGGTCGCGTCGATCCTCGTCGGCACCGTCGCCGCCGGCACCGTCGCCGCGCGCCGGGGCGGTGCCACCACCACGACCGGGGTCTCCGGGACGTTCTCCGTCCTCCCCTCGACGGTCGTCGTCCTCCAGCCGGAGGTTCTGACGTTCAAGTACGGCGGGACGATGCCGACGAGCGTCAAGCGCGTCCGGATCGGGGTCCCGACGAGCTACGACCCGCCGCAGATCGGCACGACGTACGACGAGCTGTCGGGCGTCGGGATCGGCGAGGTGACGACGGGCACGACGACGTCGGACGCGGTCACCTGCAACGCGGCGACCGACGGCACGTCGTTCTACTTCGACCTCACGACCGGGTGCCAGGAGCTCCAGTTCATCGGCCGGACCCGCTCGACGGGCGGGGCGAAGTTCCCCGTCTCGATCGACGTGGGCGGCGTCTGGGTCCTCTACACGACCCTCACCGTCAACGCCTCGAGCGCGAAGGTGAACCTCACCTTCAGCCCGAACGCGGCGACCGCCTCGGCGGGCGACTACGTCACGGCGACGGCGAAGGTGACCGACTCGAAGGGCCGGGCGCTCCGCGGTGTCCTCGTGGCCTTCACGGACACGGGCTCGTCGGAGATGTCCGCCGGGACGCTCGACTGCACGGACGCCGTGGCGGACAACATGGCGTGTTCGAACTCGGTCGGTGACGCGGCGGTGACGATCCGCGTCTTCTCCGCAGGACAGCACCAGATCCGCGCGACGGTCTTCGGCACCTCGTACAGCGGCCAGCGCTCCTTCTCCGCGGTCGCGGGGCCGCTCTTCGCGGTCGAGCTGACCGCGGCGACGACCGCGCTCGGCTGGGGGAAGGACCGGCTCGTCTCGATCGACGGCTCCGATGAGTGGGGGAACGACGTCGCGCTCACGGACGCGACGCTCGGCGCCTTCGCGCTCGACGGTGCGTCGACCGGCTCGCTCACCGGGCTCCCCGGGACCCCGAGCATCAGCGCGGGCGACATCG
>JBJOLT010000035.1:0-35863 GCA_046045415.1 Chloroflexota bacterium
GGTCGCGGTGGCGGGGCGGTCTTCTCGGGGGTCAGCACGACGATCGTCGACGGCACGTTCATCGACAACACGTCCAACACCTACGGTGGCGCCGTCGACGCGAACGGCGTCACGCTCGTCGGCGGCCTCTTCCGGGACAACGTCACGGGAGCCGGCGCCCTCGAAGCCACGTGGGGCGGCGGGGCCGTGTTCTCCTACGCCTACGCCATGAATGTGACGGGTACCGTCTTCGAGGGGAACATCTCCCAGGGGAAGCCCGGCGGCGCGATCGGCACCACGAACCTCGTCGGCGCCGTCTCGCTCACGAACACGGTCTTCACCGACAACTCCTCGGCCACCTACGGGGGCGCCGTCTGGGCCGCCGGAGCGATGCTCTCTGTCAGTGACGCCACCTTCGTCGGCAACGCCGCCACCAGGGGCGGCGCGATCTTCGCTCAGGGCACGGTCGCGACGACGGACGGGTCGTTCACGGACAACCGTGCGGTCAGCGGGGAGGGGGGCGCGATCTTCGTGAACGGCCCGATCACCGTCCTCCGGACCGAGTTCTCCTCGAACACCGCCTTCGCCGGGGGCGGCGCGATCCGCGCGGAGAGCACGGCGGTCATCGTCGGCGCCGAGTTCACCGACAACTCGGGGTCGGAGGGCGGCGCGGTCCAGGCCGTCAGCCCGTCCGTCGCCGACTCGACCTTCGTCGCGAACCGCGCGACGTACACCGGCGGTGCGGTCTGGTCGAGCGGTACCGTTTCGATCTCCGACAGCACGTTCGTCGACAACGCCGTCGCGCTCCAACGGGGCGGCGCGGTGTTCAAGGACGGCGCCGGCGCCCTCGCGGTCACCGGATCGACGTTCGCCGGCAACACGGCGGGGACGGGTGGCGCGATCTCCCGGGTGGGGAGCGGTCCCGGGGCGACGATCGCCGTCGCGAACTCGACCTTCGTCGCGAACCAGGCGACCGGGTTGTATGGGGCGGGCGGGGCGATCGAGGCCTACAGCAGCGCCTCCGGCCTCCGGGTCGAGGTGACGAACGCCACGTTCGTCGACAACACGGCCGGCACGGGTGACCACGTCTCGGTCGACGGGCCGGATCTCACGGGAACGCTGTCATCCACCGACACGATCTACGCGGGGGGCGACTGCGTCGTCGACCAGACGTCGGTGACGGGGACGAACCTCGCGACCCACCCTTCGTGCCCGAACGACGGCACCACGGTCACCTCCGGCGACCTGAACCTCGGCGCGCTCGCCGACAACGGCGGCCCCACCGAGACGGTCGCCCTCCTCGCGGGGAGCGTCGCGATCGACGCGACGGTGGCGACGGGCGGCGCATGCCCCACGGCCACCGATCAGCGCGGCCGGCCGCGCCCGTACTCCGGGACGGACTGCGACGCCGGCGCCTTCGAGTTCGACCCGAGCCTCTTCGTCCTCCCGACGTCGGCGCCCACCTGGACCTACTGCCCCTCCCCGTACGCGACCGTCGAGGCTGCGGTCGTCGCCGCGGACCCGGGCGAGGTCGTCCACCTGTGCGCGGGCGTCCACGACCTGACCGCCGGGGTGACGGTCGGCGTGACCGACCTCGTGATCGAGGGCGACGGGAGCGCGGACACCTTCGTGGACGGGCAGGGTGCGTACCGGCTCTTCGACGCGAGCGGCCAGGACCTCGCGATCCGCGACCTCACGCTCCGCGACGGGTCGACGGGCACGAACGGCGGCGCGGTGATCGCGGACGATCTCGAGCTCACGCGCGTCCGTGTCGAGGGGAACCACGCGGACGGCGACGGGGGGGCGATCAGGACGACCGCGTCGCTCGTCGTCACGGACTCCCGGTTCACTGGCAACGCGGCGGGCGGGGAGGGCGGCGCGATCAGCGCCGGCTGCGAGGTCGCGGTGACCGGGAGCGACTTCACCTCGAACACCGCGGGTGGGGGCGGCGGCGCCATCTCCGCCCTGAACGACTGCGCCGGTGAGATCGCGCTGTCGATCTCGGGCGGCGACTTCTCCTCGAACACGGCCGGCGGGGGCGGCGGTGCCATCGACGGCAACCTTCTGTTCGGGTACACCGTGAGCGGGACGACCTTCAACGACAACTCCGCCGGCACGTATGGCGGCGCGCTCCGCTGCTTCATCTGCCTCGGCGGGATGAGCGTCGAGGAGGCCCGCTTCACCGGGAACCGCGCGACGGAATCCGGCGGCGCGATCGTCGCCGCGCTGATGGGCGATGTCCACGTCACGAACTCGGACTTCACCGCGAACACCGCCGGTTCGCACGGCGGCGCCATCGCCTCGGACGGGGACGTCTCGAGCGACCCATCGAGCTACGTCGAGAACCGGGCGGACCGTGACGGCGGCGCGATCTGGGCGAGCGGCACGGTCACGACGATCGGCGACGAGTTCCTGTCGAACTCCACCTCCACCGGTGACGGCGGCGCGATCTACGCCGGCGGCGAGGTCACGGTCAGTGACGGCACCTTCATCGGGAACGACGCGGCCGACGGCGCGGGCGGCGCCATCTACGGTGGAGGCGAGGTCTACGTGACCGCGGCGACCTTCACCTGGAACACCGCGCACTTCAACGGCGGCGCCATCCACGCGGACACCGCGGTCTCGGTGACCGAGGGTCAGTTCGTCGAGAACACGGCCGCGACCGAATACGGCGGCGCGATCTTCCTGGCCGACGGTCCGGTGACGCTCGTCCGCTCGACCTTCGCGGGCAATCGCGGGTACGACTACGGCGGCGCCGTCGCCGGGTACGGGAGGTCCACGATCGACGCCACGAACAGCACGTTCGTCGGGAACCATGCCGCGGGGAGCTCCAGCGGTGGGGCCCTCTACGCGCCCGGCGACATCAGCCTCGCCTACTCGACGTTCGTGGACAACACGGTCGAGTTCCCGGCGTACGTGAGCGGGGACGCGATCCTCTCGGACGCGAACGGCACGCTCGACCACGTGCTCATCGTCGGCTCGGGTTCGACCGCCGTCGACTGCAAGTTCTCCGCCGTCACCGATGTCGGCGGCTCCGTCGAGACCGGGACCAGCTGCCTGGGGGCGAGCCCCTCCGGCCCCGGCTCTGCGTCCGGCGTCACCCGCGCCTCCGTGAAGCTCGGGACCTTCGAGGCCCGCGGCGAGCGGACGTGGACCTACTCCCTCAGCGACGGCAGCGTCGCGATCGACGTCGACGCCGCGGAGACCTGCTTGGTCGCGACCGACCAGCGGGGCAGCGACCGGCCCGAGGGCGACGGCTGCGATGCCGGCGCGTACGAGGCGACCCCCACGGGCGGGCCTGGCGCCTACATCGTCGGCGTCGGTACCCAGGGCTGTGGCGCCTACGCGACGATCCGGGCGGCGGCGAAGGCCGCGCTCGACGGCGAGACGGTCCACGTCTGCGCCGGGATCCACACGCTGAAGCGGCCGATCACGATCAGTGGGAAGGACCTCACGTTCGAGGCGACGTCCGGGACGACGACGATCGTCGACGGCGGGGGGACCTCCCAGCTCTTCTCGAGCGACGCCGATCTCACCTTCCGGGATCTCAGGCTCCGCAACGCCTACACCACCGGCGATGGCGGCGCGGTCCGTGGCGCGGCCGTGACGGTCCTGCGCTCGGTCTTCAGCGACAACACCGCCGCCTCCGGCGGTGCGATCTACGCGAGCGGACCCGTGGATGTCTCCTCCGCCACCTTCTCCGGGAACGACGCAGCGCTCGTCGGCGGTGCGATCTGCACGAGTGACGCGAGCGCGGTCACGGTCGTCGCCAGCCGGTTCACGCGCAATGCGGCGACGTACTACGGCGGCGCGATCAAGCTCGGATGCGCGGGGCTGTCCGGCCCGCTCGCCATCGACCGCTCCACCTTCGACGCGAACATCGGCGGGCGCGGCGGCGCCATCGCGGGGAGCGAGACGGCCGCCCGCGCCAGGAACTCCACGTTCGTCGAGAACACGGCAGGCGTCGCGGAGGGGGGCGCGCTGTTCGTCTCCACGTTCGAGGTCACGAACGGCACCTTCGTGCGGAACATCTCCGTCATCAGCGACTACGGCGGCCACGTCTATGCGCCGGCCGGCATGGCCGCCGACGATTCGATCTTCACCGGCGGAACCTCGTTCGCCTGCTTCGCCTACCCCATCACGGGGACGGGCTCGTTCACGTCCGATCCCGAATGCCCCGGGACCGTGACCGACGGGACGGCGCTCAATCTCGGCTCGTTCCAGGACTCCGGCAGCTCGTGGGTGATCCCGCTCCGCTCGCCGAGCGTCGCCATCGACAGCACCGCGCCGGTCTCCGGTGCCTGTCTCTCCGCGACCGATCAGCGCGGCGTCTCCCGACCCGTCTCCATCGGTTGCGACGCCGGCGCCTACGAGGTGGGTCCGAGCGTCGTGCTCGCGTACACCGGCCCCAGCCTCGTGTACGCCGGGAGCGGGTCCACCGCCAACGTGATGCTGAGCGGGACCACCTACCCGGCGGTCGCCGGCTGCGACCTCGAGTTCGAGGTGACCCGCATCGACCCCGCCGGCGGCCCGTGGACGTACGACGCGACCTCCGGGACGAAGGGGACCGGGAGCGCGATCGCCTACGGCCTCACGGTGGGGACGTACGAAGTGATCGTCCGGGCCGTCGGCGACTGCGCGGGGATCCCGGACGCGAGCGGCGCGGTCGTCGTCGCTCCATCGACGATCGGGAAGGGGACAGCGGGCGGTGGATCCTACCGGGTGGACCCGTTCAGCGGCCGGGTGAAGTTCGCCCACGTGGTCCAGGTCAGGACGGTCAGCTCGAAGGTCGGGCGCACCACCGTCTACACGACGACGACGAAGGGCTCGCTCCTCTGGACGTTCAAGAACGAGTGGCGCCTGAAGGCGAGCTTCAGCTACAGCGCCACCGACGGATCGTCCACGTACGGCCTGACCACCTGCACCACCGGGGATTTCGTCGGCGGCGCGCTCCCGCCGAGCTTCACGAGCGGCCGGTGCGGCCGCTTCTCCGGTGCCGCGCTCCTCCAGGTCTACGACCCGATCGCCGGTGAATGGGCCGCCTCGACGTACACGAACGTGCGGTTCGTCGCGACCGTCTTCGACGGCGGGACGAAGTCGGTCTGCACCAAGAACCGGTGCACGACGACGGACTACCCGGACTGGTTCGGGATCCGGATCTGGGCGGACAACGTCCCGCTCGGACCGGCGACGCCGCTCATCCCCACGTCGCTCCTCTCGTCCCTCGCATCGCCGAACGGGAACGGGAGCCTCCGGGCGAACTGACGGAGGCGGCCCCGGGTCGCCCGAACCGAGCATCGCGACGGGGTCGCTCCCATGGCGGGGGCGGCCCCGTTCGGTTTCCCACGACGGGTCCGCACCGACCCCGAACGCCCGCCGCGCCCGCCGCTCGCCGACGCGGCGGCCACGGTGTTGACGGAACGCACCACTTCGGTGTGGTGCGGGGCGGCGACGGCTTGTCCGGTAGGGAGAGGTGCGGTTAGGGTCAGTCCGACGGCGCGCGGCGAACCGCCCGCGGACCGGTCCGCGGCGAGCGCCCGACTCGCCGGACCCGCCGGCGAGGGGGACCCGGATGGCAATGACCGCTCACGATCGGACCCGTCGCCGCCTCCGGTTGCGGCCCGCGCTCCTCGCCGGCCTCCTCGTCGGCGGCTCCCTCGCGGGGAGTGTCGGCAGCGTCCGCGCCACCGGGATCGCCGCGACCCCCGAAGGCGCCCGGCCCGCCCCGATCGCCGCGCGCGCCCTCGCCGAGGCGGCCACGAAGGGTCCCGCTGCCGTCGCGTGGGTGCTCCTCCGGGAGGAGGCGGACCTCGCGCCCGCCTTCGGGATCGCCGACTGGGACGAGCGGGGCCGGTTCGTCCACGAGACGCTGGTCGCCACCGCGGACCGGACGCAGCGCGGCCTGCTCCGCTCGCTCGAGGCTCGCGGGATCGAGGCGACCTCCTTCTGGATCGTCAACGCGGTCGCGCTCCGCGGTGCCGACGCCGCGACCCTCCATGCGGTCGCCGCCCGCGGCGAGGTCGCCCGGATCGAGGCCGACCCGACCGCGTTCCTCGAGCCCGTGACGGCGACCGACCCCACCACGGCCGGGCCGGCCGCGACGTCCGGCGACGCCGGCACGCTCGCCACGGAATGGGGGATCTCCGCGATCGGCGCCCCGTCGGTCTGGAGCCAGTTCGGCGTCCGCGGCGAGGGGGTGACGGTCGCGACGATCGACACCGGTGTCGCGTTCGGCCACTCGACCCTCCTCGCGAGCTACCGCGGGAACGACGGCGGGTCGCTGAACCACGACTACGACTGGTACGACCCCACCGGGACGTGCACCGCGGCCCCGTGCGACAACAACGGGCACGGGACGCACACGATGGGGACGATCGTCGGCGACGACGGGACGAACCGGATCGGCGTCGCCCCGAAGGCGCGCTGGATCGCCGCGAAGGGGTGCGCGAGCTCGTCCTGCGCCTCGAACGCGCTCCTCTCGGCCGGCCAGTGGATGCTCGCGCCCACGAACCTCCGGGGCCGCTCGCCGAACGCGTCGCTGCGGCCGCACCTCGTCTCGAACTCGTGGGGGAGCAACGACGGGGCAAGCACCGTCTACCAGAAGATGGTCGACTCGTGGATCGCCTCGGGGATCTTCCCGATCTTCTCGAACGGGAACGCAGGGCCCGCGTGCGGGACGGTCGGGTCGCCCGGGAGCTACCTCGGCGCGTACGCGGTGGGCGCGTACGATTCGGGCGGGCGCATCGCCGACTTCAGCTCGCGCGGCCCGTCGCCGTTCTCGAGCGCGGTGAAGCCGGACATCTCGGCGCCGGGGGTCGACGTCCGCTCCGCCTGGCCGAACGGCGGCTTCCAGTCGCTCAGCGGGACGAGCATGGCCGCGCCGCACGTCGCGGGGGCGGTCGCGCTCATGCTCTCCGCGGCGCCGGCTCTCGTCGGGAAGCTCGGCGAGATCCGTGCCGCGCTCGACGGCTCCACGAGCGGCTCCGGGACGGACGACCGGACGTGCGGCGGGACCGCGGCGGACAACAACGTCTGGGGGCGCGGGAAGCTCGACGCGCTCGCCGCGGTGACCGCCTCGCCGCGCGGCTCGACGGGGACGATCGCGGGCACGGTGACCGACGCCGCAAGCGGCGCCGCGATCGCCGGGGCCACCGTCTCGGTGAGCGGGACGTTCAGCCGCTCCGTGACGAGCGACGCCGCCGGCGCCTTCTCGATCCTCGTGCCGGTCGGGAGCTACTCGCTCTCGGCCGCGAAGTTCGCGTACGCGACGACGACGGCGAGCGGGCTCGCCGTCTCGAACGCGACGACGACGACGCGGAACGTCACGCTCACGCGCCTCGCGACGACGACGCTCTCCGGGACGCTCACCGGCCCGGCGGGCGTGGCGGTCGCCGGCGCGTCGGTGGAGGTGACGGCGCCGCTCCCGGCGACGACCACCTCGGCGATCGGCGGGTACTCGTTCGCGGGGCTCCCGGCCGGCTCGTACGCGGTGACGGCCCGGCCGCTCGACCCGTGTCTCGCGACGGCGACGGCGAACGTGACGGTCGGCTCGACGCCGGTGACGGCGAACCTCTCCAGTCCGTATCGGCACTCTTCGTCCGGGTACTACTGCGTCCGCGGCAGCGGCGCGTTCGTCGCGGGCTCCGCCCGGACGGCGATCGCCGGCGACGACGCGTACGGGACGATCGCGCTCCCGTTCGCGTTCACGTACCACGGACGCCAGTACTCGACGGCCTACGTGAGCACGAACGGGATCCTCAGCTTCACGCCCCTCACGAGCTCGCACTTCTCGTCGTCGACGATCCCGTCCTCGAGCGCGCCGAACGGCGTCTTCCCGCTCTGGTCGGATCTCGTCATCGACTCGAACGCGGGGATCTACACCGCGACGATCGGCTCCACCGCCGGGAGCCGCCGCTTCGTCGTCGAGTGGCGGAACGCCGCCTTCTACGCGCTCACCGGCCGGGTGACGTTCGGCGTCGTCCTCTCGGAATCGACCGGGGAGGTCCTCCTCCAGTACACGAACGTCGGGGCGGGGGACGCGAGCCTCGGGCTCTACGGCACGATCGGGATCGAGCGACCCGACGGGCTCGACGGGCTCCTCTACTCGTACCGGACGAAGGCGCTCTCGAGCGGGTTGACGATCGGCTTCCGCCCGTAGCCCGGCGCTTCGCGACCGACGGCACTTGTCCCTCGCCCGGGAGCGGCGGATAGTCGCCGCATAGCCCACGGGAAGCTTGGACGCGCGGTCCGTGTCACGGCCGCCTGGACCGCGCCGAGCCACTGGCGGGACCGGCCCGTGCGGGGGAGAGGGGGATCGCGATGGCGATCCAGAGGAGTAGGCGGGCCGCGTGGAGTGCTGCGGCCCTCGGTATGGGGCTGCTCATCCTGCTCGTCGCGTTCGTCGTCGCGGCGATCGCGACGCTGCCCGGATGGGACGAGGCGCTCTCGCCGGCGGCGATCGACCGGGGGATCTCGACGCCCGCGGCGGTGGAACGGGCCCTGATCGACATCCGCGCCGGCGAGCGGGCCACCACCGAGTCGCGCGTCGTCGCCGCGCCGGTCGACAAGGCGACGCTCGACCGGGTGATGCACGAGATCCGGATGGGCGAGAAGTCGCTCTACGTCCAGCGAACGGACCGGATCGAGACGGACACGCTCCCGGTCGCCGTCCCGTAGCGGACGGCGCCGTCGCGTGACCGGAGGCCCCCGCACCGCGGGGGCCTCGCCGTTCCCGGCGCGGCGTCGTCGAGTCCGGAGGTCGCGGCCTCGCTATCGTTACCGCGGGGGATGGAACCGCCTGGGATGACGATGCGACCGACCGAGCTCGCGCCACGGATCCAGCACACGCTCATCTCGACCGCCGCGACGCGGGCCGAGATGGTCCGCCACTGCGAGGAGTGCCTTCGCCACGGCTTCCACGCCGCGATGGTCGCCGGCCAGTGGGTGGGGCTCGCGCGCGACATCCTCGCCGGGAGCCCGGTCCGGGTCGCCTCGGCCGTCGACTTCCCGATCACGATGATGTCCACCGACGGGAAGCGCTGCGAGGCGGAGCGGCTCGTCGCGGCCGGTGCCGCCGAGCTCGACATCGGCGTCCGGATCGGTGCGCTCCTCGGCGGCGAGGAGGACCGCTTCGCCGAGGACATCCGCGCGGTCGTCGAGGCGGTCGCGCCGGTCCCGGTGAAGGTGATGCTGGAGCTGCCGCTTCTCACGCCCGAGCTCCGCGAGCGCGCCGTCGCGATCTCCGTGGGCGCCGGGGTCCGTTACGTGAAGAACGCGAGCAGCGGTGCGGTCGGGACGGCGACGCCGGAGGAGATCCGCTTCCTCCGATCCCGTGTCCCCGCGTCGGTCGGCGTGAAGGCGTCCGGCGGGATCAAGACGCTCGCCCACGCCGTCTCGCTCATCGAGGCGGGCGCCGATCTGCTCGGGACGAGCTCCGGGGCGGCGATCCTCGCGGAGGCGGCCGGCCCGGGGAGCGCCGGCCGGCCGGGCGACCCGGCGCCGACGGGTCCGGGCGGCGCGCCGATGCGCGACTACTGAGCGGCGGGCGAGCGGCGACCCGATGACGAGGGACGAGCGAAGGGAGCGAACGTGCTGAGGATCCTCGCGGTCTGCGGGATGGGCGTCGGGACGAGCCTCCTCCTCCGGATGCAGGCGGAGAAGGCGCTGAAGCGGCTCGGCGTCGCGGCGGACCTGAGCATCACGGACATCGGGTCGGCGCGCGGCGAGTCGAAGGGGATGGACTACGTCATCACGTCGCGCGAGCTTGCCGAGCGGCTCGGCGGACTCGGGATCCCGATCATCGTCGTCGACGACTTCCTGAACGTCGACGTCATGGTCCGCGAGCTCGCGGCGGCCGGGATCGGCACGCTCGAGGGCGGGGCCGGGTGAGCGGAGCCGGTGCCGGTGGGGCCGCGGCGACCCCGTCGGCCGAGCAACTCGGCGCGATCGCGCGCGGGATCCGCCGGACGGTCCTCGAGACGGTCCACCACGCGGGCGCGGGCCACGTCGGCGGGCCGCTCTCCGCGACGGATCTCCTCGTCGCGCTCTACTTCGGCGAGCTGCGGATCGACCCCGCCCGCCCGGACTGGGCGGACCGCGACCGGTTCGTCTTCTCGAAGGGCCACTCCTCGGCCGCCCTCTACGCGGTCCTCGCGGAGCGCGGCTACTTCCCGCGGGAGGAGCTCGCGACGTTCGACCTCCTCGACTCGCGGCTCCAGCTCCATCCGGACATGACGGTCACCCCCGGGGTCGACATGTCGACCGGGTCGCTCGGCCAGGGCCTCTCCGCGGCGGTGGGCTTCGCGCTCGCGGCCCGCGCGACCGGCGCTTCGTGGCGGACGTACGCGATGCTCGGGGACGGCGAGACGCAGGAGGGCCAGGTCTGGGAGGCGGCGTTCGTCGCGTCCCGCTACGGGCTGGACCGGCTCGTCGCGATCGTCGACTGGAACGGGCTCCAGCAGTACGGGTGGTCCGTCCCCGGCGAGCCCGGGCGGCGGATGGACCCGCAGGTGGGCCTCCGCGAGAAGTGGGCGGCCTTCGGGTGGCGGACGATCGAGATCGACGGGAACTCGATCCCCGAGATCCTCGACGCGTTCGCGCACGCGCGGGCGACGACCGGCGCCCCGACGGCGATCATCGCCCACACGGTGAAGGGGAAGGGCGTCTCGTTCATGGAGGGCGACTACCGCTGGCACGCGAAGTCGGTGAGCGACGAGGAGCTCGCCCGGGCGCTCGCGGAGCTCGTCCCGTGACGGCCCCCGGCGGCGGCCTCGCGGGCGACCTCTCCGGCGTCCCGGTCCGCGACGTCTTCGGCGAGGCGCTCGTCGAGCTCGGCGCGCGCGATCCGCGGGTCGTCGTCCTCGACGGCGACCTCGGCAACTCCACGAAGATCGACCGGTTCGGTGCCGAGCATCCGGACCGCTTCTACCAGATGGGGATCGCCGAGCAGAACATGGCCGGCGTCGCCGCCGGGATGGCGCTCACCGGCCTCGTCCCGTTCATGGTGACGTTCGCGGCGTTCGCCGCCTTCCGCGACCTCGACCAGATCCGGGTGAGCATCGCCCAGACGAAGGCGCACGTCGTCATCGTCGGCTCGTACGCCGGTCTCCTCGCGAGCCGCTCCGGCAAGACGCACGTCTGCATGGAGGACGTCGCGCTGCTCCGCGCCCTCCCGAACATGACCGTCCTCGCCCCGGGGACGCCGGGGGAGATGCGCCAGGCGGTGGGCCTCGCCGCGGCGCTCGACGGTCCGGTCTACCTTCGGGTGGCCCGCGACCCGGCGCCGGAGGTCCTGCCCGCGGACTACCGTCTCGAGCCGGGCCGCGCGGTCGTCGTCCGCGACGGTGGCGACGTCGCGCTCGTCTCGAGCGGCTTCCAGCTCGGCCGGACGGTCGCGGCCGCCGAGCTCCTCGCGGCGGCGGGGATCGAGGCCCTCGTCCTCCACGTCCCGTTCGTCAAGCCGCTCGACGCGGACGCGGTCCTCGCCGCGGCGCGCCGCACCGGCGCCGTCGTCACGACCGAGGATCACTCGGTGATCGGCGGGCTCGGGAGCGCGGTCGCGGAGCTCCTCGGGGAGCGGCTCCCGACGCCGCTCCGCCGGGTGGGGACCAACGACGTCTACATCGAGTCGGCACCGAACGAGGACCTCGTGGTCCGCCACGGCCTCACCCCGGAGCGGGTCGCCGAGGTCGCGCGCGAGCTCCTCGGCCGGTAGGCTACGACGATGCGCGTCGGACTGGTGGGGCTCGGGCGGATGGGGGCGAAGATGGCGCTCCGGTGGCGGCGCGGCGGCCACGAGGTCGTCGGCTACGCCCGGACGGCCGCCACCGTCGAGGGGCTCGTCGCCGACGGCGCGCTCGACGCCGGGGCGACGTCGCTCGCGGAACTCGTCGCGCTCCTCCCGGCGCCGCGCGTCCTCTGGCTCATGGTCCCGGCGGCATCGGTGGATGCGACGCTGACGGAGCTCCGGCCGCTCCTCGCCCCCGGTGACGTCGTCGTCGACGGCGGGAACTCCTGGTACCGGGACGACATCCGGCGGGCCGCCGAGCTCGAGCCCGCGGGGATCCGCTACGTCGACTGCGGGACGAGCGGCGGGGTCTGGGGCCTCGAGCGCGGCTACTGCCTGATGATCGGCGGCCCGGCGGACGCGGTCGCCCGCCTCGATCCGCTCTTCCGGACGCTCGCGCCCGGGATCGATGCCGCGGCGCGGACCCGGGGGCGGACCGGGGCGCCGTCGCCGGCGGAGGAGGGCTACCTCCACTGCGGCCCGGCGGGCGCCGGCCACTTCGTGAAGATGATCCACAACGGGATCGAGTACGGCGTGATGGCGGCGTACGCCGAGGGGCTGAACATCCTCAAGCACGCGAACGCCGGCGCCGCGGACCGGCCGGTCGACGCGGAGACCTCGCCGCTCCGGGAGCCGGAGCTCTACCGCTACGTCTTCGACCTCGCGTCGATCACCGAGCTCTGGCGGCGGGGGAGCGTCGTCGCCTCGTGGCTCCTCGATCTCACCGCCGAGGCGTTCGTCGCCGACGGGGAGCTCGCCGGCTTCTCCGGCCGCGTCTCCGACTCCGGTGAGGGCCGCTGGACCGGGATCGCGGCGATCGAGTCGGGGACGCCGGCGCCGGTCCTCACGCAGGCGCTCTTCTCCCGCTTCTCGTCGCGCGACGAGGACGACTTCGCGAGCAAGGTCCTCTCGGCGATGCGCTGGGGCTTCGGCGGCCACGCCGAGAAGAAGGACTAGGCCCGGACCTCAGTCCGCGGCGAGGATCCGCCCGGCGGTCCGCCGCGCGAGCGCCATCACGGAGAGCATCGGGTTGACGCCGCTCGCGGTCGGGAAGGCGCTCGCGTCCGCGACCCAGAGCCCCCGCACCCCGTGGACCTCCCCGTCGGGTCCGGCGACGGAGCGCCCCGGGTCGCGCCCGATCCGGCAGCTCGACATCTGGTGGGCGGTGAAGAGGAGGAGCCGGTTCGGCCGCACCTCGATCCGCGAGAGCCGCCGGAGGAACGCGTCGAAGTCGCCTCCCGGGTCGTGCCGGACCCCCGGCGTCGCGAGCGCCTCCTGGCGGACGGCCCCCGCGGCCCGGTGGATCCGCGCGAGCTCCACCATCGCCCGGCGCATGAGCGCCTGCTCCGGCGCGCCGGGCCAGTAGCGGACCCGGACGCTCCCCGTCCGGTCGAGCTCCACCGTCCCGGTCGAGCGATCGCGGACGATCGCGAGGAACGCGGCGGTCCGCGACGCCTCGGCCATCGAGCGCCGGTGCCCCTCCGCCGACGCCCACGTCACCCCCGAGGCGATGAGCCCTGGGTGGGTCGGCGCCGTCTCGACGCGGAAGCCCCACCGGCCGTCCACCTCGGCGAACGCTTCCGAGAGGACCGACTGCGGGACGCCGCTCCACGGGTGGAGCGGCTCGTCGTAGACGCCCGCGATCGCGGTGACCGGGTGGAGGTGGAGCGTCCGGCCCGCCGTCCCGGTCGCGATCCCGGACCGGAGGAGGAGGGCGGGGGAGAGGATCGAGCCGCCGGCGAGCGCCACGGTGCGGGCCCGGATCGTCACCTCGCCCCCCGGGACCGCCGCGACGACGCCCGCGGCCCGGCCCCCCTCGACGATGATCCGGCGCGCCTCGGTCCGGTCGAGGATCGTCGCGCCGTCGCGGCACGCGTCGGCGAGCCACGTCCGGAGCGCGGACCGCTTCGCGCCGCTCCGGCACCCGACGGCGCACGGCCCGCAGTCCCCGCAGCCGGCGACGTTCCGCGGGATCGTCGTCACCGGGAGGCCGAGCGCCTCGAGGCCGCGCTCGAGGACGCGGTTCGGGCCGTTCCGGTGGCTCTCCGCGGTCGTGACGCCGAGCGCCCGCTCCACCGCGTCGTACTCGGGGTCGAGGTCGTCGTCGATCCCCGCGGCGCGCCACTCATCCCGGACGGCGGCGGGGGCGCGGAGCGAGGTGTTCCAGTTGACGACGGTCCCGCCGCCGACGGCGCTCCCGGCGCGGATCGCGATCCCCCGGTCGGCGGTCGCCGCGAACCCGCGGTCGAGGAAGAGGGCGGCGAGCCCCTCGAGCTCGCCCCCGCCGAAGCGCTCCTCGCTGACGTGCGCCGCCCGTTCCAGGACGAGGACGCGCCGTCCGGCGGCGGCGAGCGCAGCAGCGACGACCGAGCCGCCGGCACCGGAGCCGATGACGACGGCGTCCGCCTCGAGCGTCTCCCCCGGCGCCGGGGTGCGGACGGCGAGGTGGCTCGGATCGGCGGGTGCGGCCGCCGGGGCGACGTGGCCGGTCAGCGCGCGGTACGGCGAGTCCTCGAGGCCGTAGAGGAGGAGGAGCGTCAGGCGCTTCAGGTCCTGGAAGGCGGTCCGTTTCGTCGCGACCGGGCTGAGGGAGAGCCGGCGGAGGTACGCCTCGCGCGCGGGTCCGTCGAGCGCGGAGAAGCGGACGGGCCGCCCGACGAGTGCGACGTTCGCGATCGGCGACTCGAAGAGCCGGAGGAGGAGGCCCAGCTGGCGCTCGAGCGCCGGCTTCCCGAGAGCGCGGACCTCGCCGAGGATCAGCCGGTGGACGCCGAGCTCGCTCGCGGACGGGAGACCGTCGCCGCCGGGGGCGAACCCGTCGACGACGTGGGCGAGCGTCCGTTCGGCGTCCATCGCCGGTCAGCCTAGCGCGCGCCGCCGAGCCTCGTCACCCGTCATGTCGGCGGGCGCCGCCTCACCTCGTCGCGAGCCGCTCGGCGAGCAGGCGGAAGCGGGCGACCGCCCGGCCCCGGATCGCCGGTCCGTGGCCGAAGAGCGCGACCTCGAAGTCGAGCGAGGCGATGAGCGCCGCGCTCCGGGCGACGGCCCCCCAGTCCGCTGCGACGATCGGGCGCCCGAGCCTGCCGAGGAGGTTCGACGCCGCGTCGCCGACGAAGAGCGTCCCCCCGTCGCGCTCGAGGAGGAGCGAGACGTGGCCGGGCGTGTGACCCGGGGTGTGGACGACCCTGAGCCCGGCCGGGCCGCCGATCCGGTCGCCGTCGGCGAGCTCGCGCGCGATCGGCGCCGCCTCGAGACGCGCCCGCGGCGCGAACCCGCTCCCGAGCCGTCCGAGCGGCCCGACGAGCGTCCCGGTCACCGGCGCGAGCCCGTCGCGGAGCGGCGGAGCGTCGAGCGAGTGGATGAGCACCTCCGCGCCCGTCGCCCGCGAGACGGCGGCGACGCTCCCGGCATGGTCGGCGTGCTGGTGCGTCACCGCGATCGAGCGGATGTCGCCCGGCGCTCGCCCGGCGTCCCTGACGGCGGCGAGGATCCGGGCGGCGTTCCCGGGGACGCCCGCGTCCACGAGGAGCAGCCGGTCGTCGAGGTCCACGAGGTACGCCTGCGAGAGGCGGAGGCCGAGGGTCCGGACGCCCGGGGCTGGATGGTCGGTCAACATGAACCTCGAGGTCGGATATGTCGGCGGCTGCCGACAGGCGGACGACCGGTCGGTGGGGGTTCGGCGGCCCGCGCCGCCGACTGGCGCGCCGCCCATCATCCTGTCACGATTCCGCCCGTCCGCGTCCCTGGACCGTCGCTCTCGAGGAGGTGCAGCCCGATGGTGCGCGTCGCGATCGCCGACGACCATGCCGTCGTGCGCGAGGGGATCCGCCGGATGCTCGAGGCGTCCGGGGAGGTCGAGGTCGTCGCCGAGGCCGCGAACGGGGGCGACCTCCTCGCGGCGATCGAGGGACGGGAGGTGGACGTCGCGGTCGTCGACTTCGCGATGCCCGACGGCGGGATCGAGCTGATCACGAAGCTCCGCCAGGCCACGCCCGCGGTGAGGACGCTCGTCTTCAGCGTCCACCCGGAGGAGCAGTACGCCGTCCGCTGCCTGCGCGCCGGCGCCGCCGGCTACCTCGCGAAGAGCTCCATCAGCGAGTTCCTCGAGGTGGCGCTCGAGACGGTCGCCTCCGGCCGGACCTACATCGGGCCGGCGGTCGCGGAGTTCCTCGCCGACCGGGTGGCGGTCGGGCGGCGGTCGCTCTCCCACGAGCGGCTCAGCACCCGGGAGTACGACGTCTTCGTCCGCCTCGCCGAGGGACAGGGGGTCGTCGAGATCGCGCACGGGCTCGGGCTCTCGGTGAAGAGCGTCAGCACCTACCGGAGCCGCGTCCTCGAGAAGCTGGGCCTGAAGCGGAACGCGGACCTGACGCGCTACGCGGTTGAGCACGGCCTGATCGACTGAGCGCCGGTCCCCGGACGGGAGGCGTAGGAGCGGGACTACGGGCCTGAGCCGGGCACGGCGGTCGTTCCGGCTGCCCGGACGACTGACAGGTCCGGTGCGGATGGGGATGCTCACCGGGTTCGAGTCGGCCCGGAGGATGGCCCCCCTGATCTCCCGGAACGATACCGACTCGACGCCCGGACCCGGGCGCTCGGCCCCCGACGAGTGCCCGGGTCCTCTGCTTCCCGGCGGCGGCGCGTGCCGTCACCGCTTCCCGGGACCGCCCTCCCGTCCCACGGGAGACCGTGTTCGCGTCGGACGGGCCGAGTCGGCGATGGCGCTTGCCCCCGGGTCAGCGGCGTCCTACAATCCCTCACGCGTGAGCGCCCGACGGGCCACGGGGCTCGACCTCTCGCGCATGGGACGAAGGGGAAGCGATGCGACCGATCGGCGGTTCGCGCGGAGGGAGCGCCCTGTGATCCGCGTCATCATCGCGGACGACCATTCCGTCGTCCGCCAGGGGGTCGCCCGCGTCTTCGCGGAGGTGCGCGACGTGAGCGTCGTCGGCGAGGCCGCGTCCGGCGACGAGCTCGTCGACAACCTCCTCGCGACCGAGGCGGACGTCTGCCTCCTCGACCTCGCGATGCCCGGCGGCGGCCTCGATGCGCTCGGCCGGCTCCACGAGCTGCGGCCGGACCTCCGGATCCTCGTCTTCAGCATGCACCCCGAGGACCAGTACGCCGTCCGCTGTCTCGCGGCCGGTGCATCGGGCTATCTCGGGAAGGGATGCCCCCCGGAGCAGCTCATCTCCGCCGTCCGGACGGTGGCGGCGGGCCGCCGCTACATCGGCGACACGGTCGCCGAGCTCCTCGCGGACCACGTCGTCGGCGGCCCCCAGGGCGAGGGGCACGAGAAGCTCTCGAACCGCGAGTACGAGGTCTTCCGCCGGCTCGCCCGTGGCGAGAGCTCCGGCGAGATCGCCGATTCGCTCGGGCTCTCCGTGAAGAGCGTCAGCACGTACCGGACCCGCGTCCTCGAGAAGCTCGGGGTCGCGCGGAACGCCGACCTGACGCGCTACGCGCTCCGGCACGGCCTGATCGAATAGGGTCGGCTCCCGGGAGGCCGGGAGTCGTGGGTCCTCGACCGGGGACCTCCTCGTGGTTCGCGTCGCATCGGCGGCGCTGCCGACGGTACCGGCCCCCTCCGGTACCGAAAGTACGGCTTGTGGGCGGTCCCTTCCCCTCCTACGGTGCGCCCGACGCGACGGCTCCCTCCACGTCGCGCACCGACCGTAGAAAGGCGACACCCGAATGGCCTCGATGCCCCGGAACAACGAGATCGGCCCGATGCTCACGGCGAGCGAGGTCGCGGCGATGCTCCACCTGCACGTGAACACCGTCAAGCGGCTCGGCGACCGCGGCGAGCTCCCCTTCTATCGCGTCTGTCGCCGCGGCGACCGTCGCTTCCGTCTCGAGGACGTCCTCGCCTTCCTCGCCCGCAGCCGCTGACCTCCGCGGCGGCCGGGCCCGACGGTCCGGCCGCTCGGAGGGAGGATCAGATCCCGGCCGCCTCGCCGGCCGGCGCCACCGCGGCGAGCGCCCGCGCGAAGATCGCGAGCGCCTCGTCTACCTCCGCCGCGCTCACGTCGAGCGGCGGGATCCAGCGGATCACGTTGTGCTCGACGCCGCAGCTCAGGAGGAGGAGACCCTCGTCCGAGCAGACGGCACGGACCGCCTCGCACGTCGCGCCGTCCGGCGTCCGTGACGCGCGGTCGGTGACGAACTCGGTCCCGATCATCAGCCCGAGGCCGCGGACGTCCCCGATCCGGTCGTCGGCCGCCATGAGCGTCCGGAGCCCGTCCATGAGGCGGCGTCCCTGGACCGCCGCGTTCTCGACGAGCCGCTCGTCCGCGATCGTCTCGAGGACGGCGATCCCCGCCGCGCACGCGACCGGGTTCCCGCCGTAGGTCGTCCCGTGCGCGCCGCGCCCCCAGCGCTCCTGGAGCTCGCGCCGCGTCACGATCCCCGAGAGCGGGAGGCCGTTCGCGATCGCCTTCGCGACGCAGACGACGTCGGGGACGATGCCCGCGTGCTCGAAGCCCCACATCTCGCCGGTCCGCCCGAAGCCGCACTGGACCTCGTCGGCGACGAGGAGGATCCCGTGCTCGTCGCAGAAGCCGCGGAGGAACTGGAGGAACGCCGGCGACGCCGGGACGTAGCCGCCCTCGCCCTGGACCGGCTCGATGACGATCGCCGCGACCGCGCTCGCCGGGATCGTGGACGCGACGAGCGCCTCCAGGTGGCGGATCGCCTGGGTCGTCGCCCGGGCCTCGTCCCCGGCGTAGTCGCGGTACGCCGACGGGAAGGCCGTGAGGTAGACGCCCGGCAGGAGCGGCTCGTAGCCGACCCGGTAGTTGACGTTGGAGCTCGTGATCGAGGTCGCGCCGAGCGTCCGTCCGTGGAAGCCGCCGCGGAACGCGATGATCCCCGGGCGCCCGGTGACCCGCCGCGCGAGCTTGATCGCCGCCTCGATCGCCTCGGAGCCCGAGTTCATGAAGAGGACGGTGTCGAGCGGCGCCGGGAGCGTCGCCGCGAGGAGGGCGGCGTGGCGGACGGTGGGCTCCGCGTAGCCCACCGCGGCGCACGGGGCGATGAGCCGGTCCACCTGCTCGTGGATCGCCGCCGTGACCCGGGGATGGCGGTGGCCGAGGACGGAGACCGCGATCCCGTTCGCGAAGTCGAGGTAGGCGCGTCCGGCCGTGTCGTAGAGCCGATGGCCCTCGCCGTGGCTCCAGCTGTGCTCGTAGTAGCGGCCGAGGACGGGCGAGAAGTTCGGGCGGGCGATCTCCGCCAGGTCGAGCGGCCGGTCTGCGAGCGCGTTCATCGGGTCCCCAGTGCGGTGCGGGCGGGTCGGCCGGACGTGTCGGCGACGCTCCGGCGCCCCCGTGGCCGAGTATAGGAGACGCTCCCCGGCCTCCGGACCTGCCGGACGGACCGTCCGGTCCGACGCCCGCGGTGGGCCGCCCCGCTGCTACGATCGGCCGCGTGATCGACTTCACGCTCACCGACGAGAACCGGCTCGTCCGGGACGCCGCCCGCGC
Source organism: Chloroflexota bacterium (assembly GCA_046045415.1). Taxonomy (GTDB): domain Bacteria; phylum Chloroflexota; class Limnocylindria; order Limnocylindrales; family CSP1-4; genus DASVZT01. The sequence goes on from JBJOLT010000035.1 coordinate 19,249, forward strand.
CTTCGTCGAGACGGAGATCCTCCCGCACATCCGCGAGTGGGACGCGAAGGGTGAGGTCCACCCGGAGATCTTCGCGAAGCTCGGCGAGCAGGGCTGGCTCGGCGGGCCGATCCCCGAGGCGTACGGCGGCGCGGGGATGGACTACATCAGCTTCGCGATCCTCTGCGAGGAGCTCGAGCGGGCGGACACCGCGTTCCGGGTCGTCCAGAGCGTCCACGTCGGCCTGAACTCCCTCGCGCTCCTCCAGTGGGGGAGCGAGGAGCAGCGCCGCCGCTGGCTCGTCCCGCAGGCGCAGGGCCGGAAGCTCGCGACGTTCGGGCTCACCGAGCCGGGCGCCGGGACGGACGCGGGGAGCATCCGGACGACGGCGCGCCGCGAGGGCGACGTCTACCGCCTGAACGGCTCCAAGATCTGGATCAGCCTCGCGGACCTCGCCGACCACTTCCTCGTCTTCGCGTCGGTGGACCGCGAGAAGAAGCACCGCGGGGTGACCGCCTTCCTCCTCGAGCGGGGGATGAAGGGGCTGACGACGGGGACGCTCCACGGCAAGCTCGGGATCCGCGCGGGGAACACCGGCCTGATCACGCTCGACGACGTCGAGGTCCCGGTCGAGCACCGGATCGGCGAGGAGGGGGAGGGGTTCCTCGTCGCGATGAGCGCGATCGACCAGGGGCGCTACACCGTCGCCGCGGGGGCGGTGGGGCTCGCGCAGGCCTGCCTCGACGCGTCGGCCGCCTACGCGCGCCAGCGGCGCACGTTCGACGTCGAGATCGGGGAGCACCAGCTCGTCAAGCAGATGATCGCCCGGATGGCCGCGGGGATCGAGGTGGGGCGCCTCCTCGTCTGGAAGGCCGGCTGGCTGAAGAACCGGGGCCTGCGGAACACGCGCGAGACCTCGCTCGCGAAGTGGCACGCGACGGAGCACGCCGTCCAGTCCGCGCTCGACGCGATCCAGGTCCACGGGGCGAACGGCTACTCGAACGAGTTCCCGGTGGAGCGCTACCTGCGGAACTCGAAGGCCGCGGTGATCTACGAGGGGACGAGCCAGCTCCACACGCTGATCCAGGCCGACTACGCGCTCGGCTACCGCGAGGACCGGCCGCTCCGCTGCGAGCCGTGGCCGGCGGAGGGGTTCACCCGGGGCTGACCCCGGCTGCGTCCGGGCCGCCCGGGGCCGACCCGGGCCGGGCTACGCCCGGGCGAGCGCCCGCTCGAGGTCCGCGACGAGGTCGTCGACGTGCTCGCCACCGACGGAGAGGCGGATGAGGTCGCCCGGGACGGCGGCGAGGTCGCGGCCCGCGTCCCCCTGCTGCTGGTGGGTCGAGATCATCGGGATCGCGGCGACGCTCTTCACCTTCCCGAGGTCGGTGGCGCGCCAGACCATCTCGAGGCCGTCGAAGACGCGGCGAGCGGCGCGCGGGCCGCCGCGGACCCGGAAGCCCATCAGGTGGCCGTACCGGTTCACCGGGAGCCCGTCCGCGTCGCCGTCCGCGAGCCAGAGGTAGCGCGACGCGACCGCGTGGCCCTCGTCGCCGGGGAGCCCCGGGTAGCTGACCGCCTCGACGGCCGGGTGGTCCTCGAGGAAGCGGGCGACGGCGAGCGACGTCCGGCTCCAGTGGTCGACCCGTGGCCGGAGCGTCCGGAGGTCGCTGAGGAGGAAGAGGGCGGAGAGCGCGTTGAGCGCCGGCCCCTGGTTCCGGTGGGGGATGAGCTTCACCCACGTCGCGAAGTCGTCCCGGAGCTCGTCCGGCCCGACGCGCGAGACGATCCCCCGCCGCGAGACGATCGCGCCGCCGATCGTGAGGCCGCTCCCGCCCACGGCCTTGCTGAGGGAGTGGACGACGACGTCCGCCCCGTGGCGGAGCGGGCGGAGGAGCGCGGGGGTCGCGATCGTCGAGTCGACGATGAGCGGGGCGCCGGCCGCGTGGGCGAGCCGCGCGACCCCCTCGATGTCGAAGACCGACAGCTGCGGGTTGCTCGGCATCTCCCCGAAGACGAAGCGGGTCCGGCCGTCGATCCGCGACGCCCACTCGTCGAGGTCGAGCGGGTCGCGGATCCAGCGGACCTCGATCCCGCGATCCTCGGCGTACTCGTGGGTGAAGAGCTGGAACGTGCCGCCGTAGCAGCGGGCGGTGACGACGACGTTCATCGGGCCCGGCTCGGCGCCGGGGGCGTCGACCCCGAGGAACGGCTGCGTCGCGAGGGCGATCGCCGCCATCCCGGAGCCGGTGACGTGCGCGCTCGTCTCGCCGTCGAAGCCGTACCCCTCGAGGAGCGCGAGCGTCTGCTCGAGGTAGAGGAGAGTGGGGTTCGCGATCCGGCTGTAGATCCAGCCGGGGGCGAGGATCGCGGCGGCCGCCTCCATCTCGGCGCTGTCGGCGAAGTGCTGCGCGGGGGCGAGGACCGCCGGCTCGATGATGCTCCCGCCGTTCTCCAGCGCCGCGGCCATCCCGTACATCCCGTGGACGGCGATCGAATCGAAGCGGCGGCCGCGGACGGTCCGCCGGTGGGCGCCGATCGCGTCGAGCCGCGCGATCCCGCGGTCGCGCGCGGCCCGGACCGCCGGATCGTCGAGGGGGTCGTGGGGTCCCGCGAGGTCGATCCCGCGGGTCGTCCGCTCGGTCATCGCTCGACGTCTCCTCTCGCTCGTCCGCCCGTCGGGGTCCCGGCCATCGTAGTCCCGTGCGCCGTCGCGGGCGCGGCGCCACCGGCTCCTTCCGCCTCCGCCATCGCGGCCTCCTCGGCGAGCGCCGTCTCCTCCGGCGAGCCGCCGGTCCGCCGGCCGCGCGCGGTGACGATGAGCGCGACGCCGGCGACGATGACGGCCGCGGCGATCACCGTCGTCGGGGTGATCGGCTCGGCGAGCGCGACCGCCCCGAGGATGAACGCGACGACCGGGTTGACGAACGCGTACGTCGTCACCTTCGAGAGCGGCGCCACCCGGAGGAGCCACACGTACGCCCCGAAGCCGACGATGCTCCCGACGACGACGAGGTAGGCGAGCGCGCCGACCGCCCTCGCCGTGATCCCCGCCGGCTCGAAGCGGCCGTACTCGCCGAGGAGGGCCGCGACGAGGAGCGCGACGACCGCCGCGGAGAGCATCTGGAGGGCGCTCGCGAGGGACGGGACGCGCGGGAGCCGGGCGCGGTGCGCGGAGTAGAGCGAGCCCGACGCCCAGAGGATGGGCCCGACGATGACCGCACCGACGCCGAGCGGATCGAGCGAGGCGTTCCCGGTGGCGAGGCCCGGCGCGATGAGGAGGCCCACCCCGACGAAGCCGACGACGAGGCCGGCGACGACGAGCGGGACGAGCCGCTCGCCGAAGAAGAGCCGGCCGAAGAGGGCGACCCACGCCGGCATGACCGCGACGAGGAGCGCGACGACCCCGGTCGGGACGGTCAGCTCCGCCCACGCCACGAGGCCCATCCCGCCGCAGAGGAGGAGCGTCCCGACGATCGCCGAGTCGACGAGCTCCCGCCGCGTCGGGAGGCCGCGGGCCAGCTCGCCGCGGAGCGCGTTCCACGCGAGGAGGATCCCGCCGGCGAAGAAGAAGCGGATCGAGATCATCAGGTACGGGGGGATGGAGTCGATCGCCCAGCGGATCGCGAGGTAGGTGGATCCCCAGACGACGTAGAGGGTGAGCAGGGCGGCCCAGATCGCGACCGGGCTCGCCCCACGGGCCGTTGGCACGGACGGGTGGTCCAAGGCCGTCAGGATAGCCGCCGCGCGAGCGTCGATCCGGGCGCTCCCGCGTCCGTCCGGCGGGCCCGCGCTACACTCGCCCGGTGAGCGTCGACGAGCGCTTCGACGAGCTGATCGGCTCGATCACGGGCTTCCACCGGACCTGGGTGATCTACCTCGGGCTCGAGCTGGGCTACCTCGCCGCGCTCCGCGCCGCGGGACCGCGCGGCCTCACCCGCGCCGAACTCGCCGCGGCGACCGCCACCGCCCCGGGGCCGCTCGCGGACTGGCTCCGCGCCGCGCACGCGTTCGAGCTCGTGACGCTCGACGGCGAGCGTGCCGCGATCGACCCGGAGATCGCCGTCATCCTCCTCGACGAGGATCGGCCGGAGCATCTCGGCGGGCAGGTCGCGAAGGCGGTCATCTCCAGCATGGACTGGGAGGCGCTCCCCGGCTTCCTCCGGAGCGGCGTGCCGGTCCCGGCCCGCCCCGACCGGTACCGCCGCTCCATCGAGCGGCTGACGCTTCAGGACATCGCCGTCTTCTTCGCCGAGGTGCTCGGGTCGATGCCGGAGCTGACCGCGCGGCTCGCGGCGGGCGGACGGGTCCTCGACGTCCACTGCGGCGGCGGCCGCTGGCTCATCGCGATGGCGAAGCGCTTCCCCCGGCTCGAGCTCGTCGGCGTCGAGGCGCAGGCGGACTCGGTCGCGCGTGCGATCGAGAACGTCCGCGACGCCGGCCTCGCGAGCCGGATCGCGATCGAGTCGGGCGAGCCGCGCGCCTACGACCGGTCCGGCGAGTTCGCCCTCGCGTACCTGCAGTTCGCGCTCCATGACGTCGCGGACCCCGCCGGGACGCTCGCGGCCGCGTGGCGGGCCCTCGCCCCCGGCGGCCGGCTCCTCGTCCTCGACTGGTGCCTCCCGTCGGACCCGGAGGACGACCGGACGCCGCTCGGCCAGCTGATGTGGGGGGCGCAGCTCGACCAGGCGATGGCCGGCTGGGGCTTCCACAGCCGGGAGGGCTTCCTCGAGCTCTTCGCGGCGGCCGGGATCCCGACGCCGTCGGTCCTCGAGCTCCCGTCGGGCGCCACCGCCTTCACGGCCGAGCGGCCGGCCTAGGCCCGGACCCAGCTCCCCGGTGCCCCGCCTCCGGCTCGACGCGCCGACCGTCCGGTTCCTCGAGCGCCACGAGACGATCGCCTTCACCTTCGGCGGCCGGGAGCACCGGGAGCTCGGCGACGCGATCCTCATCCATGCGCCCGACGATCCCGACCCGTTCTTCAATCACGCCGCGGCGCTCGACTGGCCGTCGGCGGCCGGCGCATTCGACCGGCGGCTCGGCGAGCTGATCACGCTCTTCGCGACGCTGGACCGGCGACCGTCCGTCTGGACCGCGATCGCCCATCGGCGCCCCGGCGACATCCAGGAGCGGCTCCTCGCGAACGGGTTCCGCGCGATGACCGATGCCCACGTGATGTTCGCCGTCCGACCCGTCGCCGCAGTCGAGCCGGGGGCCGGGGTCTCCGTCGAGCGGTGGGCGGGTGGCCCGGGGGTCGCGCTGCCCCCCGCGCTCCTCGACGAGGTCGCCGGGGTCCTCGCCGGCGCGTTCGGCTACGAGGACGCCGCGGCGCGGGCCGCCTCGGCCGCGGATACGAGCCGCTTCCTCCGCTCCTCCAGCTGCCACCTCGTCCTCGTCCGCGAGGAGGGACGGGTCGTCGCGGCGGGGAAGCGATCGACCTTCGACGGGGCGAGCTACCTCTCGTCGATCGGGACGCGCCCCGGCGCGGCGGGCCGGGGCTACGGGACGCTCGTCACCGACGCTCTCGTCGCGGACTCCCGGGCCGCGGGCGCCCGCCACGTCTACCTCGCGGTCCGGGTGACGAACGACCGTGCGGTCGAGCTCTATCGGCGACGCGGCTTCGAGCCGTACGGGGAGCCGGCGGGCGAGCTCGTCCTCGGATGAGGCGGTGACGCGGCCCGCCCGGCTCGCGGTCCGCTGGGCGAGCGGCGATCCGGACGCGACCCGCGCGGCGCTCGTCGCGGCGCTCGGCGTCGAGCCGGGGGCGGGGGGCCGGATCGAGCTGGCGAACGCGACGCTCGAGGTCGTCCCGGCGGGACCGGGCGTGCCGCCACTCGCGCTCGAGGAGCGGGAGGGCGGGGTGGGGGACGTCGTCGCGGGGGACCGTGCCGACCTCGCGGGGGACCGTGCCGACCCCGCGCGCCCGGTTCTCGCGGGGATCGGCTGGGCGACCGTCGATCTCGAACGGGCGGCGGCCGCGTGGCCGGATCGCCGCCTCCATCGCGGCGCGCCCGAGCCGGGGCTCGGCGCGACGACGCTCGTCGAGGGGGGCGCGGTACCCGGCGGCATCGCCCTCGTCCTCCTCGAGCCCGCGACGGAGGGGCGGCTCGCCGCGACGCTCGCGCGCCACGGGGAGGGGCCGGCGGTCCTCTACGTCGTCCGCGCGGGCGCCGGGCCGCGGCACCTCATCCGCCTCCCCATCGTCACCGGTCCGCATCTGATCCTCGGGGAGCCGCCGGGTCTACCATCGATCTCGTGATCGCGAGCGCGCCGGCGAGCTTCCCGCACCTCCGCCTCCGCGCCCCGACCCCGGCCCTGCTCGCGCTCCCGTGGGAGCTCCCGCTCGCCGACTGGCCGGACTCGCTCCCGTTCCGCCGGATCCCGGTCGGTCCGTCGCGCCACCTCGTCCGCTTCCTCGACGTCGAGGGGACGACATACGCGCTGAAGGAGCTCCCGCTCCCGATCGCATCGCGCGAGTTCGAGGTCCTCACCCATCTGGAGCGGCTCGAGCTCCCGGCGGTCGCGCCGACCGGGATCGCCGAGTCGCCCGGCGGCGAGGCGATCCTCGTCACCGAGTACCTCCGCCACTCGCTCCAGTACCGGCGCCTCTTCATGCGGCTCCCGCTCGTCGGCGGCTACCGCGACCGGCTCCTCGACGCGATGGCGGGGCTCCTCGTCGAGCTCCACCGGAACGGCGTCTACTGGGGCGACTGCTCCCTCGCGAACACGCTCTTCCGGCGCGACGGCGACCGGATCCAGGCGTACCTCGTCGACGCCGAGACCTCCGAGACGCACCCCTCGCTCTCCGACGGCCAGCGCGCGTGGGACCTCGAGATCCTCGTCGAGAACGTCGCCTTCGGGCTCGCCGACCTCGCGGCGATGCAGGGACGGACCGACGAGATCGACGAGTCGATCGCGATCGCCGAGGGGGTCGGGACCCGCTACCGCGCGCTCTGGCGCGAGCTCACCGAGGAGACCGAGGTGGCCGCCGACGACCGGTACGCGATGAGCGCCCGCGTCCGGCGGCTGAACGAGCTCGGCTTCTCGGTCGACGAGCTCGAGCTCGTCCCGTCCGGGGACGGGCGGGTCCGGCTCCGCGTCGCGGTGACGACCCGCCGCTTCCACGCGCGCGAGCTCCTCGGCCGGACCGGGATCCACGCGCTGGAGGGCCAGGCGCGGCTCCTCCTCAACGACCTGCGCGAGTACCGCGCGTGGATCGAGCGACACGAGGGGATCGCGCTCTCGCGGACCGACGCGGCGCGACGGTGGCTCGCCGAGGTCTTCCTCCCGACGCTCGAGCGGATCGAGGGGGCGATCGGCCCGCATCGCGACCGGGTGCAGGCGTACTGCGACGTGCTGGAGACGAAGTGGATCCGCTCGGAGCGGGCGCGGCGCGACGTCGGCCTCGCGGCCGCGATCGACTCCTACCTCGAGCAGGGTGCCCCCGCCCCCGAGGGTTCCGACGCCGGGATCCCGTCGGAGGAGACGGGCGTCATCTACCTCGACGAGCTGGACGAGCGGGGCCTCGGGAGCTGACCGCCGGCCCGGCCGGCCTCGTCACCAGCGCTCGTCGTGGACGATATCGGCGAGCGACTTCCGCCCCCCGGCCCGTGCCGGCGCGGTGAGCGCCCCCGGATCGGCCGGGTAGCCGAACGAGACGAGGTACTCGCACCAGCGGTCGTCCGGGAGGCCGAGGAGCCGGCGGACGAGCGGCTGGTCGTAGACGGTCGCCGGGACGCTCCCGATCCCGAGCTCCCACGCGGCGAGCATCATGTTCTCCGCCGCGAGCCCGAGGTCGAAGAGGATCGAGAGCGGTGCGTCGGGGGCGCGGGGGTCGGGGGTGACGAGCGCGATCCCGGCCGCCGCCCCGGCGAGGTGACCGGCCCACGGGCCGACGGCGCCGAGCTCCCGGAGGTGCGCGCGCTCCCGGCAGACGACGAAGTCCCAGCGCTGCTGGTTCTTCGAGCTCCCGGCGTGGCGGCCGGCGTCGAGGATCCGGGCGAGATGGTCGTCCGCGAGCGGCCGGTCGGCGAACTCGCGGACCGCCCGCTTCGTCGAGATCGCCCGCCAGGTCTCCATCGTGCCTCCGCGCGTCCGGGTCCGCCGTTCGTGCGGGAAGGGTCGTCGGCCGCGACCGGGCGCGTCAAGCGCGGCCGGTAGACTTTCCGGATGACCCGGCGCGACCCCCACGTGGTGCTCGGCGTCGCCCGCGACGCCTCGGCGGCGACCGTCAAGGCGGCGTGGCGGCGGCTCGCCCGTGCCCACCACCCCGACGTCGCGCAGGACGACGCTGCCGCCGCCCGGCTCGCGACGCGCCGGATGGCGGAGATCAACGCCGCGTACGAGCAGCTCCGCGACGGCGGACTGGATCATCCGGGCCGCCGCTCCTCCGGGATCGCGGGATCCGGGCGGCGCCGCGCACCGACCGGTCCGAGCGTCCGGACGAAGGCGCACGCGCCCGCCGGCGTCCCGCAGCAGCATCCGGGGCGGCCCGTCTCGGCGCGGGTCGACCTGAGCGGCGCCTTCCACGTCGCGGGCGGCCGGACGCCGCGGGGCGGGACGGCGGCGGTGCGCGGCGGGGTGATCCCGCCGGACTGGCGGACCGGGCCGCGGCCGCTCCGCGCCTCCGCGCCGAACGGGCCGCTCCGCCGCTTCCGGGCGGCGGGCGTCCGGGTCGAGCCGCCCCCCTCGCTCGAGGCGTCGCGCGGTCGCGTCATCGAGTTCGGGAAGTTCCACGGCCACACGCTCGGCGAGATCGCGGCGTTCGAGCCGTCGTACATCGACTGGATCGCGACGACGATCACCCGGGATCCGGAGCTCGTCGCCGCGGCTCGGGTCGTCCGCGCCGACCTCGACGCCCGCGGCGTCCGTCGCATCCGGCGGGCGGAGCGGGTCGGGCCCCGACCCCCGGAGCCGCTCGACTAGGCGGCGGGCCGCCGGAGGACGATGAGCTTGCTCGAGGGAGCGGCGCCCCGGCGGATCGCGATCGGGTCGAGCGCGAGGATCGCCCGCCCCAGCAGGCCGATCCGCCACGGATGCTCCTTCGCGCTCCGGGCGACGAAGCCCCACCAGCGGGCGTACCGGCGGTACGCGTCGCGGGAGCCGGCCTCGATCGGGTTGTTCCCCAGGACCGTCGCCGCCTCGACGGCGACGAGGACGAGGCCGGCCGCCTCGAGCGGATCGCGGTAGGCGGCGAGCGGCCGGGCGCGCGAGTGGCGGTCCGGGTCGTACGGCCGCTCGTACGCCGGGTCGAGGAGCGCGGGCTCGGTGAGGAGGAGCGCGCCACCGGGCGCGACGAGCGCCGCGACGTTCGCGAGCGCCCGCTGGAACGCCGCGTCCTCCGTGACGTGGAGGAGGACGTTCTGGCAGCTGACGAGGTCGTACGTCGCCGCTCCCAGCCCCGCGGGGTCGGTGACGTCGGCGACCCGGACGACGCCCCGGTCCGTGCCGAAGCGGGCGTTCAGCCGCTCCACGGCCTCGGGGACGAGGTCGCAGCCGTCGACGATCGCGGCACCGCGCTCGTGCCACCACGAGATCCAGAACCCGGTGCCCGCACCCACGTCGAAGACCCGTCGCGGGGCGGGCCGGTCGAGCTTGAGCCGGCGGACCGCGGCGCCCACGTTCCGGGCGAGCGTCCGGTAGAGCCAGGCGTTCAGTGCGGCCGGGAGCGCGGACTGGCCCACCGCGGAGAGGTCGTCCCGGCGGTGGAGGTCGCGCCAGTAGTCGGAAGGGGAGTACGGCATCCTCGACTATCATCGTCGACGGTGAGACTCGCGACCGCGCATCCCGTCACCGCCGCCCCCCGTCCCCCGGTCGGCATCGTCGCCGTCGCGCTCGCCCTCGCCGTGGCGGTCGCGCTCGCGGGCTGCTCGGCCACCCCGGCTCCCGCATCGTTCGATCCGGCCGCGTCGTGCACCGAGGACGCGCGGCTCCCCGGCGCCTACCCGGAGCTGGAGGCCTTCCTCCCGACGCGCCTCTTCGACGCGGCGCCCGACTCGCTCGACTCGGGACGGAACTGCACGGAGCGGAACCTCGGGACGCTCGTGAACCACGGGATCGCCGAGCTGCGGTTCGCCGGCGCGCTCTGGGAGCGGAGCGAGTCGACCGGCGTCCGGCTCGCGGTCTTCGCGGGCGACGGGGTCACGGCGGAGCGGATCGGCGAGTGGTACGAGGGGAGCGCCCGCTCCACGAACAAGACGACCGCCCTCCGTCCGAGCCGTCCGACGATCGACGGCCGCCAGGCGTACCGGCTCGACCTCCTCGCGAGCGAGCAGCCGCAGACGGTGGTCGCGTGGCCGTCGGCCGACGGGACGCGGGTCCAGGTCGTCATCGCCGCGGGCGTCCCGGCCGCGGAGCTCGAGGCGGCGATCGCGGCCTTCGACTGACGCGGCCCGGTGCTAGAGTCGGCCTCGTGGAGCCGACCGCGGGCGGGTCGCGCGTCACGGGGGCGACCGGCTGGGCCGCCGACCCGGACGCCCTCGCCGACTTCCTGAACGAACCCAACCTCTGCCGGATCGCGACCCTCGACGACGACGGCGAGCCGCACGTCGTCCCGGCCTGGTACTGGTGGGACGGCGCGCGCTTCTGGATCGGCGCGCAGGCGACCGATCGGAAGGTCGCGAACGTCCGACGGCGCCGCCGCGCGACGGTGGAGGTCGACGGGGACATCCGGCGGAAGCGCGGGCTCTTCGCGCGCGGCGAGGCCCGGGTGATCGACGGGGCCGACGGCCGGCGCGAGTACCTCCGGATCACCGCGAAGCAGGTCGCCCGCTATCAGCCCGGCCAGCCCCCGATCGAGACGGCGGAGCGCTTCGCGCGGTCCGGGGAGCCGGTCGTGATCGTCGTCGTCCCGGAGCGGGTCGTCAGCTGGGGCCGCTAGGCGGCCGAAGCGAACCGGACGGTCAGCGGGTCGCGGCGGCGCGGTCGCGGAGCTTCGCGAGGACCGGTTCGGCCTCGGCGAGCGACGAGCCCGCCCAGTCGATCGCGAGGTCCGCGGCACGGCCGGGCGTCGAGGCGAGTCGCCCCCCGAGGACGATCGCGGCGTCGGCCGCAGCGGTGGAGCCGCGGATCGCGGCGATCGTCTCGCGGACCGCGGGGAGCCGGTCCTCGAGCGAGGCGGTGATCGCGACGAGCCGCCCACCCTGTCGCGAGGCGAAGCGCGCGACGTCGCTCCCCGGGATGTCCGCGCCGAGGTTCGCGACGCTCCAGCCGCCCTCCTCGAGCACGTGGCCGAGGCAGACGAGCCCGATCATGTGATGCTCGCCGGGGACGCCTGCGAGGACGGCGAGCGGGGCGCTCCGAAGCTCGGTCGTCGGCGCGGGACGGACCGCGTCGAGCGCGCGGAGGAGGGTCTGGCTCGCGAGGTGCTCCTCGGCGATCCCCCAGCGGCCCTCGTACCAGTTCTCGCCGACGAGCGCCATCGCGGCGGTGAGGAAGTCGTCGTAGGCGCGGGCGCGCCCCTGCTCCGTGATCGAGTTGCGGAGCGCCCAGACGACGAGTTCCTCGTCGCCGTCCGCGAGGAGCGACGCGAGGAGGTCCGCCGGGAGGGAGAAGCCCGCGCCGGGTGCGGTGGTCGGGGCGGCCCCGGACCTCCGGGGGCGGGGGGCGGTCGCGCCGGCGGCGCCCGACGGTCGGGCGGTGCGGCTCCGGGCGCGTGCGACGTCGCTCATGCCCGTAACATCGGGCCATGTACCTCGACGGATTGTCCTTCCTCGAAGACGAGCGCGACGCGTGGCGGCCCTACGAGGCGCTCGAGTCGCTCACGGACGAGCAGCTCTCCCGGCCGGTCGCCGGCGCCCACGGATGGTCGGGTCGCGACCTGATCGCCCACATGGTGGGCTGGCAGGAGATCGGGCTCGCGATCGCCCGCGACCTGGCGGTGAGCGAGACGAGCGCCGCGATGGCGGCCGCGGCGGCGACGTGGGCCGCCGACGGCGACGCGATGAACGACCGGATGATCGCCGAGTGGGCGGCGCTCCCGATGGGCGAGGTCCGGCGGCGGCTCCACGAGATCCCGGGCGAGCTCCGCGGCTACCTCACCGTCGTCCCGGAGGCGCGGTGGGTGAAGAACGCCGAGCACCTCCGGTCGTTCACCGCGGAGACGATCGAGCACTACGAGGAGCACGCGGACGACCTCCGCGCGATCCTCGACGCGGCCGGCTGAGACCGGTCGACGGCGCGGCACGGTGTTCCCGAACGTGAAGCGCGCGACGGACCGGGCCGGGGCCATGAGCCGGATGAACCGGATCCTTCTGTGGGTCTCGACGATCGCGTGGGTGGCGGCGGGACTCTGGGCCCTCGTCGTCCACGGCGTCCTCGATTCGGACCACCTCTGGGCGCCCTACATGGGCGTGCTGCTCTTCGGCCCGTTCTGGGTCGTCGGCGGCTGGGCGGCGACGCGCGCCATCGGGCTCGCGCGGGGCCGCCACGACCCGGCGGGCGATCGGCGCTGGGCGTCCGCGACCGCGGCGTTCGGCTGGATCGCGTCGATCCCGTTCCTGGGCGCGACGGCTGCGGCCCTGACCGGGGACCCGTTCGCGACGATCAACCCGGAGGGCTTCGGGCTCGTCGGTGCGACCGCGATCGTGTCCCTCGCGGCCGTCCGTCTCCTCCGGTCCGCCCGAACCGCTACTCCGCCGCGGGCTTCGCGTACGTCGCGAGGCTGAAGCGCGCCTCGAGCTGCTCCATCGGCTGGAAGCCGACGACGCCCATCGGCTGCTTCCCCTCGCCGGGGAAGAACGCGATCGTCGGGATGCTCATGATGTTGAACTGGCGCGAGAGCGCCGGGTTCGCGTCGACGTCGACCTTCACGACGTCCACGGTCCCCGCGTACTTCTCGGCGAGCCGCTCCATCTCGGGCGCGACGAGCTTGCACGGCCCGCACCACGTCGCCCAGAAGTCGACGACGACCGGCCTCGGGCTGTTGAGGACCTCCTGCTCGAAGGTCGCGTCGGTCACTTCCCTCACGTTCGCCATCTCGTCACTCCTCGTCCGCGAGCGTCGCCGCGCGGTCGGCGCGACGCCGCCGGTTCACCCGGCGAGCGTCCTGATCAGTCGATAGGCCTCGAGGACCCGCGGGTCCGCGAGACGGTAGTAGACGGTGCTCCCCGCCCGGCGCGTCGCCACGAGGCCGGCGCTCCGGAGGACGGCGAGGTGCTGGCTCATGTTCGGCACGTGGCAGCCGACCGACTCCGAGAGGTCCCGGACGGACCGTTCGCCCCCCGCGAGCGACTCGAGGACGCAGATCCGCTTCGGGTCGCCGAGGGCTCGCGCGACGGCGGCTGCCCGCTGTCGCTCGAGCTCGACCGCGGTCGTCGAAGCGACGTCGCCCTGCTTGCCGAGGTGGTCCAGCACGCCGGCAGTCTCCCATGAGTTGCGCAAACACGCAAGTGATGGGCGCCGAGGGAGTGCGACGAGTCCTCCGGTCAGTCGACGCCGAGCTCCTCGAGCCGGTCGTCGTCGATGCCGAGGTGGTGGGCGAGCTCGTGGATCACGGTGATCCGCACCTCGTCGGCGAGGTCGTCGGGGTGGGGGAAGTCCTCCTGGAGCGGGATCCGGAAGAGCGTGATCTTGTTCGGCATCGGGACCGAGTCCGCCCCCCACTCGAGTCGCGGGACCCCCTCGTAGAGCCCGTAGAGGGTGTCGTCGTCCGGGTCGAGGTCGTTCTCGACGAGCAGGCGCCGGCTCGGCTCGTCCTCGATGACCACCGCGACCTCGCGGAGCGCGTCGGAGAAGGGGGCCGGGATGCCGGCGAGCGCCCGCTCGACGAGCAGCTCGAACCCGCGGTGGACGCGGTCGGACGGGGTGGGCGGCCGGCCGGGAAGGCGTCCGGTCATCGATCCGCGTCGTCGCTTCGCCATCGCTCCGTATCCTAGGGCGGATGGAGGAGCGTCCGGTCGTCCCGCCCGCGGTGCCCCCGCCGGATCCCGCCGCCGAGCCGGACGGCTATGTCGTCCTCGTCGGCGCGGACCGGATCCACTTCCTCGACTGGGGCGGCCCGCCCGCTGGGGGCGTCCTCCTTGTCCACGGCCTCGGCCGAAGTGCGTGGGGCTGGACGCCGGTCGCGCGGCGCCTCCGCGGCGTCGTCCGAACCGTCGCGCTCGACCTCCGCGGGCACGGCCTCTCGGACGCACCGACCGGGGGCTACGACCCCGACGGGTTCGCCGACGACCTCGTCGCGGTCGCCGAGGGTTCCGGGCTCCTCGACGGCGAGGGGCGGCCGATCCTCGTCGGCCACGGGTTCGGCGCGATCGCGGCGGCCTGGGCGGCCGCGCGGCTCGGGGACCGGTGCGGCGGGCTCCTCCTCGTCGACGGCGGCTGCACCGACGTCGCCGCGGCGACCGGACTCGAGCCCGACGAGCTGCTTCGGACGATCGAGGAGCCGCCGGAGGTCCTCCGCTCCATCGAGGCATTCCTCGCCGACCGCGCCGCGTTCGACCCCGGGACGTGGGACGCGGACCAGGAGCGCGCCGCGCGGGCGACGGTCGTCGAGCTCCCGGCGGGCCACGTCGTGCCGGTCACCCGACCGCACGTCCTCGCGGGCACGGTCGAGGCGATGTTCGCGTACCGGCCTGCCGTGACGCTCCCGGCGGTCGCGGCGCCGATCGGGATCCTCCTCGCCGCCGGCGGCGAGTCCGGTCGGCCCGCGCTCGACGGGACGCTCGCCGCGATCGCGGCCGCAGGCCGGCCCGCTCCGACGATCCTCGACCTCTCGCCGGCGGGCCACGATCTCCCGCGCTACCGGCCGGCCGACGTCGCGGGGGCGATCCTCCGGCTCGCCGCCGCTACCATGCGCGCATGACGCGCGAGCGAGCCCGGCCGATGCCGGAGTACCTCCGGCGGATCGTCGCCGAGATGGAGAGCAGCGAGCCGGACGAGGCCGCGCCGGACGGTGCGAGGAACCGGACGTCGAACGGCGCGTCGGGCGGTGCGCCCGCCGGGGTCGCCGAGGGTGCCGGCGCCCGGTCCACCCCGACGGTCGTCGAGGACGCCGTCCGCCGGATCCTCCACGAGATCGGCGAGGACCCGGACCGCGAGGGACTCCGCGCCACGCCCGGCCGCGTCCACCGGATGTACGCCGAGCTGACCGCCGGCTACCACGTCGATCCGGAGCGGCTGATCAACGGCGCGATCTTCGACGTCGGCTACAGCGAGATGGTCGTCGTGAAGGGGATCCCCTTCTACAGCCTCTGCGAGCACCACCTCCTCCCGTTCTTCGGGACCGCGGCGGTCGCGTACATCCCCGAGGGCCGGGTCATCGGCCTCTCGAAGATCCCGCGGATCGTCGACATGTACGCGCGCCGGCTCCAGGTCCAGGAGCGACTCACGCAGGAGATCGCCGACTTCGTCATGGCGCGGCTCGAGCCACAGGGGGTGGGGGTCGTCATGGAGGCGACGCACCTCTGCATGGCGATGCGGGGCGTCGAGAAGCCGGGGACCACGATGACGACGAGCCACGTCCTCGGGCTCTTCCGGTCGCGCGACAACACACGGGCGGAGTTCTTCGCCCACCTCGAGCGATGAGCGAGCGGCCGCTCAAGGTCCTCATCGCGAAGCCGGGGCTCGACGGCCACGACCGCGGCGCGAAGGTCCTCGCCCGCGGGCTCCGCGACGAGGGGTTCGAGGTCGTCTACACCGGGCTCCGCCAGACCCCCGAGATGATCGCGACGGCGGCGCTCCAGGAGGACGTCGACGTCGTCGGCCTCTCGATCCTCTCCGGCGCGCACCTGACGCTCCTCCCGCGGATCTGCCGGCTCCTCCGCGAGGCGGGGCTCGGCGACGTGCTCGTGACGGCCGGCGGGATCATCCCGGACGACGACGTCCCGACCCTCCGCGAGGCGGGTGTGGCGGCGGTCTTCGGTCCCGGGACGACGATCGGCGAGGTCGCCGAGTTCCTCCGGGCGAACGCCCGTCCGCGCGACTAGCCGGGCGACCGGCATGGGCACCGATCCGGCGGCCCGCGCCGCGGAACTGACCGCGGCGGCCCTCGGCGGCGACCGGCACGCACTCGCGCGGCTCCTCACCGCGGTCGAGAACCGCTCACCCGTCGCGGAGGCGGCGCTGCGCGAGCTCTACGGCCGGGCCGGCCGGGCGCACGTCATCGGGATCACCGGGCCGCCCGGGGCGGGGAAGTCGACGCTCGTCGCCTCGCTCATCGGCCTGGTCCGGGACGCGGGACGATCGGTCGCGGTCATCGCGGTCGATCCGTCGAGTCCGATCACCGGCGGAGCGCTCCTCGGGGACCGGGTCCGGATGCAGTCGTACGCGGCGGACCGGGACGTCTTCATCCGCTCGATGGCCGCGCGCGGGACGCCGGGCGGGCTCGCGGCGACGACCGCCGGGGCCGCGGCGCTCCTCGACGCCGCCGGCTTCGACCTGATCCTCATCGAGACGGTCGGGACCGGCCAGAGCGAGGTCGAGGTGGCGACGCTCGCCGACACGACGGTCGTCCTCGAGGCGCCCGAGATGGGCGACGAGGTCCAGGCGATCAAGGCGGGACTCCTCGAGGTCGCCGACATCGTCGTCGTCAACAAGGGGGACCGGCCCGGCGCACTCCGGACCGCGGCCGACCTCCGGGCGATGCTCGTCGCGGCCCCCGTCGTGGCGTCGGGGAGTGGCGCGGCGGACCCGGTCGCTG